>JAVVHA010000008.1 GCA_032249735.1 Dehalococcoidia bacterium
GGTCGTGCCCCCCCATTAAACACAGACTCCTACACATAATTCCTTACACGACCCGTTGAGCCTTCCCACGGCCAACGCCACTCAGTACCTGACCAGCGGAGGAGAAGGGTGCCAAAGTATCCCCAGTGCAAGTGTGTCTCCCAGGAGACGCGGACGATGTTCCCCAAGGTCGAGCGAGCGCCGTAGTCTATGAGCCCTTTGTCATCGTTCCCGCCCGTGTTGTAAAGAAACGTCCAGGCATATCCGCAGTCTCCATAGACTATGTTTTCTGTCGAGACATCGCCCTCGTCAGACGGCCCCTCCACCACAGTCAAAGGCACCAAGGTGACTTTCGTTGGTACCGCTGGTGTAGGCAGCGTCTCTGGCCCTGGCGTGGGTAGCTGTGCCCATGCCCGTGCCGGTGCCCCACAGAACGACGCCATGGCTAGGGCTATCGCTACCATAAGGACCTTTCAACTCATCGTCGTGACCCCCTCTCCATGGGGCAGCGCCCCCATACACGGGGCAATACATATTCCCCCGGCCAGCGAGTCAAGGACGCCCGAGGCTGTTTGAAGTTGGGGTTGGCAGCGGTAGATTGGTCATCGTCAACAGACGATGGTTCCGAGCTGCCCTTGGCGCAGGCCCGTGGCGATAGCACCCAGACGGGGCTTGTGGCGCACATCCCGCTCAAGGGAGGGGGAAAGCCCAGGGACGAGAGGCGGCTCTCGGGCAGGAGGCACTTCCATCACTCCCTCTACCGGTTGCAGGGAGTGGTGGCGGGCGTGTCCGGGGCCATTAAGACCAGGCTCGCCGGTGGCTACCTCCAGGAGATGCTCCCCTCCATGGCCCAGAAGCGGGCCTACCTGGAGGCCGTGGTCAGGGGTCTTGCCGCTGCTGCGCCTTTTAATGGGCTTGTTACGACCCTGGCCCTTTAGCCCTCCACCCGCCCGCTGCAGCTATTGATTGGCATGACAAGCCCGCCCCTGCTTGACCTGGGCAGGGAGGCCGGCGTAACTTCTTATCGTTATCGGTCTCTCCAGCGGAGGTGGCGCATGTCGGTGGAGTTCGCACGTGAGGGGACCATCGCCATCATAACCCTCAATCGGCCAGAGAAGTTGAATGCCATGACGCCCGAGATGTACGCCGAGATCACTCGTCGCCTGCAGGAGGTGGACGGCGACGACGACATCTGGGTGGGGATCATCACGGGGGCAGGCACTCGCGCCTTCTCCGCCGGCGCCGACCTCACCACCCTCCACCAGGGGGAGGCCGGCCCAGGGATAAAATGGCACCCCCTGCGCCAAGACCGGTTCGACATGGGGCTTCCTGTGAGCAAGCCCCTCATCGCGGCCATCGAGGGATACTGCCTGGCGGGGGGCCTGGAGCTAGCCCTCATCTGTGATATCCGCATCGCCGGCGAGGGGGCACGTTTCGGCTGTCCAGAGGTGCGCTGGAACGTGCTCCATGGTTACGGCGCCCTAGCCCTGCCCCGCCTCATAGGCCTCTCCCGCGCCATGTACCTCCTCCTCACGGGCGAGTTGGTGGACGCCAAGGAGGCCCTGCGCCTGGGCCTGGTGCATGAGGTGGTGGCCCAAGGGGAAGCCTTGGCACAGGCCCGCACATTGGCCGAGCGCATCTGCCGCAACGGCCCCCTGGCGGTGCGGATGACCAAAGAGCTGGCCCTGCGCAGCTTCGAGGTCCCCCTCGCCGAGGGGTTGCGCCTCTATAACGAGTTTCGTCGCCTGGTGCATATGAGCGAGGACCAGGCGGAAGGCGTGCGGGCCTTTAGGGAGCGCCGCGAGCCCCGCTATCGCGGGCGTTAGCGCCCCCTCCTCATGGGCCCACACATTATGAGGACCCCTGGGCCATCTCTTGACGCATCTGGAGCCAGGCCTGGCGGGCCTCCTCCACGGAGCCCTCGTCCTCGATGGTGGAGATGTCGCCCGGGTCCCGGTCCAATACCACCGCCTTCAGCACCCGGCGCATGATCTTGCCCGAGCGGGTCTTGGGCAGCATGGCCACGAAGTTGATGTCCCCCACCACCGCCACCGGCCCCAGCTCCCGCCGCACCGTCTCCAAAAGCTCCCGGCGCAGCTCCTCGGAGGGCCTATGCCCCTGTTTCAGGGCCACGAAGGCGGATATGACCTCCCCCCGCACCGGGTCGGGTCGCCCCGTCACCCCCGCCTCGGCCACCGCCGGATGCTTGAGGAAGGCCGACTCCACCTCGATGGCCCCGATGCGGTGGGCGGCGATCTTGATGACCTCGTCGGCCCGACCGGCGAACCAGACGTAGCCGTCCTCGTCTATGTGGGCCGAGTCGCCCGTGAAGTAGACGCCAGGGATGCGCTGCCAGTAGTCCCGGCCGTACCGCTCCGGCTCCCCCCACAAGGTGGGCGTCAGGCTGGGGAAGGGACGCTTGATGACCAGTATCCCCTTCTCCCCGGGCCCCAGCTCCTGCCCCTCAGGGCTCATGACCGCCACCTCCATCCCAGGTAGGGGCACCCCCGCTGAGCCAGGCTTGATGGGCAGCATGCCCACCCCATAGGGGTTTCCAATGACAGGGCCCCCCGTCTCCGTCTGCCACCAGTGGTCGATGACAGGCACCCTGTCCTTTAGCACCACCTTCTGCAGCCACTCCCAGGCGGGGGCGTTGAGCACCTCGCCAGCGCACACCACCCGCTCCAGCGAGGAGAGGTCGTAACCCTTGGCCGCCTCCTCGCCATACCGCATCAGGAGCCGCACCCCCGTGGGAGAGGTGAAGATGCCTGTCACCCCGAACTCCTCCACCACCCGCCACACGGTCTCGGGGCCTGGGTAGTCCAGCGCCCCCTCGTAGGCGATGGTGGTGCAACCTAGGAGCAGCGGCGCATAAACGATGTAGCTGTGGCCCACCACCCAGCCGATGTCAGAGGTGGCCCACCACACATCAGTGGGCTTCATGCCGAAGCACCAGCGCCCCAGGCTGTAGATGCCCACCTGATAGCCCCCATGGACGTGCACCGCCAGCTTGGGCCGAGCAGTGGTGCCCGACGTGGCCAGGATGTAGGCCGGCTCGTTGGCCTCCATCACCTCGTGCCGTCCGTCCTCGCCCTCGCCTCGCTTGAGGAACTCGTCCCAGAAAAAGTCGCGGCCGGGGAGCATAGGCACGTCGTCGGCGGTACGCCTGAGCACCACCACCCGCTCCACCTGGTTCTCCCCCACCGAGAGGGCCTGGTCCACCACCTCCTTCAGCCGCACTATGCTGCCGCGGCGATAGGTCGCATCGGCGGTGAAGACCAGCCGTGAGCCGCTGGCCGTGATGCGGTCGGCCAGGGCCTGGGCGCCGAACCCAGCAAACACCACCGAGTGGATGGCGCCGATGCGCACCGTGGCCAGCATGAGAACGATGGCCTCAGGGCAGACGGGCATGTAGATGGTCAGCCGGTCGCCCTTCCTCATCCCCAGGCCCCGCAGGGCAGCGGCCACCCGCTCCACCTCCCGCCGCAGCTGGGCATAGGTGAAGAGCTGCCTCTCCCCCCGCTCGTTGACGTAGATGAGGGCCGTGTGGCCACCCCAGCCCCGCCGCACGTGATAGTCCAGGCAGTTGTAGGCCAGGTTGGTCTGGGCGCCCACAAACCAGCGGAAGGTGGGGAACTGCCAATCGAAGGCCACATCCCACTTACGGAACCACGGCAACTCCTCCGCCGCCGCAGCCCAGAAAGCAGCGGGGTCGCGGCGGGCCTCCTCCTGCATGCGTCGCACCATGGGATTGATCAGCTCCACCATGAGCCGCCCCCTTTCCCACAGCTAATTTAAAGAAGAAATAGCGACCAGCCATCAGGGTTGTCAAGCGGCCGGCCCTCCCCCGATACTACATGGGTGGACTACCTATAGGACGGCCACAATCTGAAAGAGACCCCCGAGCGCCGACCCCGATGCCCCACAATCCCCCCACGCCTGCTCTGCTTCAGCGCAGGCGGCCATACCACACCGTGCTGCCCAGGTAGTAACCTGAGGCAGCTGACAGCGCTAGGGGGCTCGGGCCCCCATGCTCACCCAGCGCGTATCCCTACCGGGCTGGCGTAGGCGTTCGCGCTGGGGTGGGCGTCACCCGGGCTGGGGTGGGCGTCACCCGGGCTGGCGTGGGCGTGACAGCCGGTGTGATGCGCGGGGCGGGCGTGGGCGTCCGGACAGCGGGGGTAGGAGTGGGCGTAGGCTTCTCCTCCTCTTTGCACGCTACTCCCACCACCAGCAGGCCAGAGACAACAGCAGCGGCTAACACGAGTGCCACCCTGCGCATGACGTCACCCCCCAAGCATGAAGTTTGGCTACCGAAAGCGTAATGCCATTTTGCCTTAGGAGCAACCTCCAGGACATTACCCTTGGATATGCAGGCCGTCATCTAGTGAGGCCGCTACAGCATCGCTCCTGTCCCCTCTGGCCCCTGCCCCCTTCGGCCAACGTTGACATTGAGCTAAGAGAGCCTTACAATGCGGGGCAGCCACGGCGGCAGGTCTTCGCATGCGTAAGGAGTTGGTGGAGATCCTCGCCTGTCCCATGGACAAGGCCCCCCTGGAGCTGACCATAGAAGAGGAGAGGGGGGACGAGGTGGTGAGGGGGCATCTGACGTGCACCCGATGCGGCGAGCGTTATCCCATCGAGGACTCCATCCCCAACCTGCTGCCGCCCCATATGCGCAAGTCCAACTAGCGGAGGTGCCGGGGTCATGCAGAAGCCGCAGATAGCAGGGGTCATCATCATGATCGGCGCCGTGTTGCAGATGGTGCTCTTCTTATGGGCGGTGGCCCGCCGCAGCTACTTGGCAGTGGCCCTGCCCGTGGCCGGGGCCCTGGCCGCTGTCTCCGCCCTCGCGTTCTGGATCGGCTGGACCCTCTTCACTAGCGAGGAGGAAGAGGAGGAAGCCCTGGAGGAAGGGCAAGGGGCCTAGCCCTCTTCCCAGCCTGGCCGCAGCACCAGGCGTAGACCTTGTATCTCCACACCCCCTGCCAGTTGGGCCATGGTATACCCCAGCACCGGATGGCGTACCTCGGGGGCTATCTCGGCCAAAGGGATCAGCACGAAGGGCCTCTCCGGCAGACGAGGGTGTGGCACCTCTAGACCCTCCTCTTTGATGACCAACTGGTCGTAGAGGAGGATGTCCAGGTCCAGGGGCCGCGGGCCCCAACGGGGCCCCTCCCATCGCCCCATCTCCCTCTCTAGCGCCTTCAGGAAGGCGAGCAGGTCACGGGGCGAAAGGTGGGTCCGCAGGAGGCAGGCGGCATTGAGGAACGGGGGCTGGCCCGCCGGCCCCCCCAGAGGCTCCGACTCGTAAAGGGAGGAGACGGCATTTACTCGCCCTACCTGGCCTAGACGTCGCAAGGCCAGACGTAGGTTAAGGATGCGAGCACCGAGGTTCGCCCCCAGGCCTAAATACACGTCAGCCATAGCCCCTCACCCTGCTAGGACGGAACAGCAGGCCAACACCCCACCATCATATCGCACCTCTACTTCCCCATAGGCCACATCCCCCACCA
This sequence comes from Dehalococcoidia bacterium, assembly GCA_032249735.1. Taxonomy (GTDB): domain Bacteria; phylum Chloroflexota; class Dehalococcoidia; order SM23-28-2; family HRBIN24; genus JAVVHA01. The sequence continues at coordinate 5,496 of JAVVHA010000008.1, forward strand.
TGAGCACCATCCCCACTGCGGCCATCCCGCATACCCTCATGTCCCTGCTGGTGGCGCTCCCCGCTACCAGGGCTGGGCGGGCGCTGAGGGCCCTGAGGGGCCCTGGGCCCATCTTAGGGCGTCCGGCGGACGAGGGCTACGCCACTTCCTTTGCAGCCCCCAGATATGGGGCAGGAGGCGCCGGCACCGTGGTGGACGGGGAAGAGATGTTCCATCCGCCTAGGCCTTCATATACATGCCCCCGGAGATGCAGATGACCTCGCCAGTGATATAGCTGGAGAGGTCGCTAGCCAAGAACAGGGCCAGCTTGGCCACGTCGGGTGGCTCCCCCACCCGCCCCAGAGGCACCCTCTTGGCGAATCCCTCGAAGAACTCTTTGGGATAGATGCGCTCCAGAAAGGGGTTATAGATGAGGCCGGGGGCGATGGCGTTCACCCTTATGCCGTAGCGGCCCACCTCGGCGGCCACCGCCCTGGTGAAGGCCATGACCCCAGCCTTGGCCGCACAATAATGGGCCTCCCCCTCGTTGGAGCCCAGCCATCCCGCCACCGAGGCCAAGTTGATGATGGAGCCTTGACGGCGCTCTATCATGTGGGGCAGGACAGCACGCGTGCACCGGAAGGTACCTGTGAGGTTGACCCCGATAACCAGATCCCACGTCTCGTCGTCCATCTCCCATACGGGGGAGAGGCGGTTGATGCCAGCATTGTTGACCAGGATATCGATGTGGCCATAACGCTCCATGGTGCGGGAGACCATCTCTCGCACCTGGTCCTCCTGGCGTACGTCCACCTGCAGGGCCATGAAGGGGCGGCCATAGTCCCTGCTCATGGCCTCGGCCGTCTCCTGGACGCGGCGGGCGTGGGCATCGGTGACCACCACCTCCGCTCCTTCCTGAGCGAACATGCGGGCGACGGCCTGGCCGATGCCAGCGCCAGCAGCGGCCGTGACGATGGCCACCTTCCCATCTAGCAGACCCATGATCTCACCTCCCTGAACATATGTCCCCTATGCGTTGGGGTTGTAGCGCCCCGGCAAGCGTGGGTAACGGGAAAAGTCGGGTTCCCGCCTCTCCAAGAAAGCGTTCTTGCCCTCGTCTGCCTCCCCTGAGCGGAAGAAGTCGGGCGCATACGCCTTCACCCAGTCACGGCGGGAGCGCTCCCGCAGGGGCTGGTATAGGTCGCGGAAGGACGCCTTAAGGATGCGCAAGCAACTGGGGCTCTTCTGCATCAGCTCCTGGCACCATCGGTCCACCTCCGCGTCCAGTTGCTCGTGGGGAACAGCAGCGTTGATGAGGCCCATCTGCAGCGCTTGCTGGGCATCGTAGTAACGGGTGAGCATCCACATCTCCCGCGCCTTCTTGGCCCCCACCACCCAGGTGAGGTAGCTGACGATATAGCCAGCTGCCGGGCTGCCCACCCGTGGCCCGATCTGGCCGAACCGGGCATGCTCCTGGCAAGCGATGGTGAAGTCGCAGAAGTAGGCCAAGTGGTTGCCTCCTCCCACAGCCCATCCGTCCACCCTGGCGATGACGGGCTTCAAGATGTCCTCGATGCCCACGTGGGGGTCGAACCTCTGTTGCTCCCACTCCCCCTCCCGTTGCACCTGGGCCAGCCATCGCACATCGCCACCAGCGCAGAAGGCCCGGCTACCGGCCCCTGTGATGACGATGACGCCGATCTCAGGATCGTTATTGGCATCCTCCACCGCCTGGGCCATCTCCTGCAGGGTATGGCCGGTGAAGGCGTTCATCACTTGGGGGCGGTTGATGGTGATCCAGGCCGCCCCCCGCACCCGGTGGTGCTTCTCGTAGATAATGTCCGAGAACTGAGAGGTCATGAAGTCACCTCCTTCATGATGTTTTGGCCGGGCGTTGGCTGGGAGGAATGTTCTCCTCTGCTGGCGGCGCCGGGTTGCGAATGCCCTGCATCAAGAACTCGGGCACCAAGCGCCGCAGCATACTGAGGTCCCAGATGCCATCGGTGGCGATGGTGCGGTAGGGCATGGGCTCCTGCAGCAGGGACACCTCGCCCCCGGAGACGAAGAAGGTCTGGCCGTTAATGTTCCAGGCCTCCTCCGAGCAGAGATAGACCACCATGGGGGCCACGTGCTCAGGCGTGCGGCGCTGCATAAGCTCAGGGTCGATGCGTCGAGGAGCGACGATGCCAGCCTGGGCCCGTTTCTCCAGGGCTTCCTGGGGCACGGTGGTGGTCATGCGGGTGGCTGCCGCTGGGGCTACGGCGTTACAGGTCACCCCGTAGCGGCCCATGTCCCTGGCCACCGCCTTAGTCAGGCCATATATGCCACCTTTGGCCGCCGCGTAATTGGCCTGGCCGGAGGTGCCCCGCAGGGCAGCCATGGACGTACAGTTGACGATGCGCCCATACCTCTGCTGGCGCATCAGGGGGGTTACGGCCCTGATGGTGGCGAAATAGCCTTTGAGGTGCACAGCTATGACCGCATCCCACTCTTCCTCCGTCATGTTGAAGATCATCCGGTCGCGGAGGATGCCAGCAGCGTTGACCAAGATGTCCACCCTCCCGAAGTGGTCCAGGGCCGTCTGGATGACGGCCTGGCCTCCCTCCATGGAGGCGATGGAGTGATAGTCGGCCACCGCCTCCCCACCGGCCTCCTGAATGGCAGCCACCACCTCGTCGGCTGGGCCCTCATCGAAGCCGGTGCCGTCCACGTTGACCCCGGGGTCGTTGACTACCACTTTGGCCCCCTCACGGGCGAGGGCTATGGCGATGGCCCGGCCGATGCCACGGCCGCCCCCAGTCACCACAGCTACCCTGCCTTCCACTATACCCATGTCGTTCACCTCCTAATAACGGATGAGGGTGGTCTCCTGGCGGGCCACCAGCCTCCCTTGGCCATCCAAGAACTCCGTCTCCAGGACGATGAAGACCATGGGGCCGGCGCTCCCCGTCCGCTCGTAGATGTTCTTGATGGAGGTAGTGGCCATGAGGACATCGCCGGCGCACACGTCCTGGAAGTACTCCAGGACGGTCCCTCCGTTGAGGCGCCTCTTGAGGGGGAGCTCAGGGAGGCGTGGGGGATTGCTCGGGCGAAGAGCGGGGTTATAGACCGGTGCCCCCAGGTAGCCAAAGGGGGCCACCAGGTCGCGGTGTCCACGCCGCCTGGCCTCCTCCGCATCGTAGTAGATAGGGTCGGTGTAGCCCATGGCCCGGGCGAAGAGCCTAATGCCTGAGGGCTCCACCTCGTATGTGATGGGGTCGAACCGACGCCCAATCCAGGCCCGCACCTCCTCAGTGATTACCTGCTGGGCCATGCTCGCCACCTCTTATTCCACGCCAAGGATGAGGACGCCAGCGGATGAGAGCACCCCACCGACGCCACAAACCAGGGCCGTCTTGGCCCCGGGCACCTGCCGCGGCCCACACTCCCCCCTTAGCTGCCGCACCGCCTCGATGATGAGGAACATGCCGAACATGCCTGGATGGGTGTAGGAGAGGCCACCGCCGCTGGTGTTGAGGGGGAATTGGCCCCCAGGGGCCGTGCGCTGGCCAGAGACGAAGGGCCCGCCCTCCCCCTTAGCGCAGAAGCCCAGGTCCTCCAGGGTCACCAGCACCGTGTAGGTGAAGGAGTCGTATACCTCCACCACGTCTATGTCCTCGGGGCCGAGCCCAGCCATCCTATAGGCGATGGGCGCGGCGATCTTGGCCGGGGTCTCCGTGAGGTCGGGCATGGAGTAGATGCTGATGTGGGTGTGGGCTTCGCCAGCCCCCAGCAGCCACACAGGCTTCTTTCGGCAGTGACGGGCCCGCTCCGGCGAGACCACCACACACGCGCCGCCGGCGTCGGTGACAAGACAGCAATCATACAGGTGAAGGGGATATGCGATGTAAGGGGACTGGAGGACGTCATCGATGGTAAGAGGATCACGCATGAGGGCCCTGGGGTTGAGCTGGGCCCACTTACGGGTAGCCACAGCGATCTCCGCCAGCTGCTCCTGGGTGGTGCCGTACTGGTACATATGACGCATGGCAGCCATGGCGTACACGCTGGGGGCAGTGCCCGCCCCATGGGGCCCTTCGAACTGGGAAGCGGGCAGCCAAGGGTCGGCATATGTCCAGCGGCGCGCCCGCCGCCAGGGGCGGCGACGGTCGGAATAAGTGGTCTGGCCATGGGTGATAAGGGCCACATTGCAGATGCCGGCAGCGATGGCCGCCGCCGCATGCTGGACGTGGAACTCGAAGGAGGCCCCTCCCACCTGGGTGGTATCGCTGTAGCGCGGGGTGATGCCCAAGTACTCGGCTATGAGGACGGTGTCCATGATGCCCACGCCAGCGGTGAAGATGGCGTCCACCTCCGATTTGTCGATCCCGGCATCTTCCAGCGCATTGCGGGCCGCCTCGGCGTGGAGCTGCAGGGCCGACTTATCGGGCACCACCCCTATCTCGTCCGACTCCGCCACCCCCACGATGGCCGCCTTCTTATTGAGGGTCATGGCCCCACCTCCTGTACCGGTCGGAACCGGGGGATGGTTATCTCCTCGCTCAATTCCTGGAACACTACCTCCACGGGCATGCCGATGCGCAGTTTCTGGGGGTCGGGCTCGCACTCCACCAGCAGGGTGAAGAGCCTCACCCCCTCCTCTAGCTCCACCACGGCCGTGACATATGGAACGTCATCGGCCCACTCAGGGTTGAGAGGGCGATACTGGATGGCATAAGTATACAGGGTACCGCGCCCGCGGGAGGGTCGCCACTCCACTTGCCAGCGGAAGCAACGAGGACAGAAGGGGCGAGGATACCAGAAGTAGTCCTGGCAGTGGGGGCAATAGGGCAGGAGGAGCTCCCCTCGCTTGCACCCCTCCCAGAAGGGTCGGGCCTCTGGCATGGGCACGGGCACCGTCTTGCGGCGGGCCTCGGTCATCTCCCTCCCTCCTCAAGGCTGTAGCATGAGGGCCAGGGCCGATACATCCTCCACCTCTTCCAAGTGCGATATAAGGGTCAGGGCCTCCTCCACCTTTCCCGGTGGTAGGTGGAAGCAGGCGCAATCGCGGAACTTGTCGGCCAGCTCCTGCCACGTGAGGGGCCGGCGGGGGTCGCCCTTAGGGATCTCCACCCTGGCCGAGAGATGGCCACCACCCCTGGTCAAGATGGTCACGTCCGCCCACATAAGCAGGAGATCGCCCCCAGAGGAGGCTTCCTCCTCCACCTCTATCCGATCCATCAAGTGAGCCACTTGGGGGCGTGTCACGGCCTCATCGGTGAAGGTGGCCATGCCCACATGGCGGTCGAGGAGGGCAGCGGCCACGCAGTACTCCATGCTGAACTTCCCTTCCAGGCCCGTGTGTGGCCGCTCCCGCCGCAGGGGCATGAGGGTTCCGCGGTTCACCCTCACCTTCACCTGGGCTATGTCAGACGCCTCCACCTGATGGGCCAGGCCCAGGGCGGCGTCTATGGCACGGTGGGTGGCATAGCAACATGGGTACCGCTTCTGGCCCAGGCCAGGCTGGACGATGTCGTAGGGTTGGCCCAGGGGCGGGAGCTGGGGCTCGGCCTCAACCCTTCCCCCCAAGAAGGCGTTCAGAAAGCCATCCGGCGCATCTAGGGCCCCCTCGGCAGCGGTGAAGCCTTGGAGAGCCAGCAGGGCAGCCTGAAGGCCATTACGGGCCGCCAGCCCCACGTGCAAAGGCTTGGTCATGGTCCCGAAGTTGGCACGCACGCCACATGCCATAGAGGCAGCGATGCCCAGAGCCATCTGCGTCCTCGTCACGTCCAGGCCCAGAAGCGTGGCACAGGCCGCGGCCGCCCCCAGGGTGCCCAAGGTGGAGGTGGGGTGCCATCCCAGGGCATAGTGGCGGCCACCCATCACCGTCCCCACCTTGGCCTCCACTTCTATGCCCAGGACAAAGGCGAGGATAAGGGCCCGCCCGCTCACGCCTATCTCTTGGGCCAGGGCCAAGGCAGCAGGCAGGACAGGGGCGCTAGGATGCCCACGCATGGAGATGCTCACATCGTCGTAGTCCAAGGCGTGGGCGGACGTGCCATTGATAAAGGCCGCCTCCTGGGGCGCCAAAGATAGGGGCCACCCCAGCACCGATGCCTTACCAGGGGCGGGGTGCTCTTGGGCCAGTCGGGCCAGGATGGCAGGCCCCTCCTCACGGCACCCCGCCAGAGCCACCCCCAAGGTGTCCAGAATGGCCCGCTTGGCCTGGAGCACGGCCTCCGGCGGCAGGTCCTCGAAGCTGGTGGCCACCAGGAACTGGGCTAGCTGCTCGCCGATGCCCATACCTTCTCACCCCCTGGGAAGGCCCAGCCCTCTTATAGCGATGATGTTGCGCTGGATCTCGGAGGTGCCGCCGGCGATGGTGGCAGCCACGGACCACAGATAGTTACGCACGAGGCGTCCCCGCAGAGGGGCCCAGCGGTTGGCAGCGGCATCAGCCCCCGCGCCACGGTGACGGTCGAGGAGACCAAAGAGCCCCATGGTCTTGAGGCCGGTGCGGGCTACCCTCTGAGCCAGCTCCGAGGCATATAGCTTGGCTGTGGAGGCCTCGTAGTTGGGGACGATGCCCTTCGCTTGGAGGGTCACCACCCGGTAGCAGAGGAGGCGGGCCACCTCCGTCTCGATGGCCCGCTCAGCCAGCTCCCAGCGCACAGGCTCCGGCACCCCTCCCAGGGGACCCTTACGGTGACGCACCAACTCCAGGATGTCCTCCAGCAGGTTCTGCTGGGCCATGGCCGCCCCTATGGACGAGCGCTCGAAGTCCAACGTCTTGGTGGCGTAATACCAGCCCATGTTCTCCTCGCCCAGCAGGTCCTTCTTGGGCACCACCACGTTGTCAAAAAACACCTGGTTGAAGCCTGGCACGCCGGCCATGTTATAAAGGGGCCGCACCGTGACCCCAGGCGATCTCATGTCCAGGAGGAAGTAGGAGATGCCCTTGTGCTTAGGGGCATCGGGGTCAGTGCGGGCCAGCAGGATCATGCGGTGGGCGAACTGGGCACCAGATGTCCAGATCTTCTGGCCATTGATGATGTAGTCATCGCCCCTTCGCTGGGCTCGTGTCTTGAGGCTGGCCAGGTCCGACCCCGCCTCGGGCTCCGAGAACCCCTGGCACCAGATGACCTCCCCCGAGAGGATGCCCGGCAGGTGTTCCTGCTTCTGCTCTTGCGAGCCGAAGAGGATGATGGTGGGGCCGGCATAGTTGACCCCTACGCCGCCGGGCCTGGGGGCACGGGCGCGGGCAAACTCCTCGTTGAGGATGAACTGTTGCATGACGGTGAGCCCGGCCCCGCCGTACTCCTTGGGCCAGTGGGGGGCGATCCAGCCTTTGCGGGCCAGCTTCTTGGTCCACTCCTTGAAAAATCCGTAGCGGTCGATGCCGTCCCAAAGCTCGTGCTCCTCGCCAGAGCGGCCAAAGCCCTTGGGGAGCTCCTGGGCCAAAAACTCGCGGACCTCTCGACGGAAGGCGGCGTCCTCTGGGGAATCCCGGAACTCCAATTCAGATCACCCCCTTGGGCTCCCAGACGCCGAAAACGTCGCGGAGCACATCGCAGATCTCGCCGATGGTGCAGTAGGCCTTAACGGCATCGATGAAGTAGGGGATGAGGTTCTCCTTCTCGTTCTTGGCCGCCTCGCGGATGGCCTTAAGGGCCATGTTGACGCGGGCCTGGTCCCGCTCCTCCTTTATCTTCTTGAGCTTGGCCTTCTGCCGCTCCTCGGCCGTCTCCAGCCGCTTAGGGTCGTAGGGGTGGGGCACCAGGCGTGGAGGTATCACCTCTATCTCGTTCTCGCCCGTGAACTTGTTGACCCCCACGATAACCCGCTCCCCTGTCTCCAGCTGCCGCTGCTGCTCATAGGCGCTGCGGGCGATCTCCCGCAGGGTGTAGCCCGTCTCGATGGCCTCCACCGCCCCCCCTATCTCATCCACCTTGCGGATGACGTCCCAGATTTCTTCCTCCACCTGATCGGTGAGGGCCTCCACGAAGTAGGAACCGGCCAGGGGGTCTACCACCTCTCCCAACTTAGCCTCGAACCGCATGATGCGGGTGGCATCTAGGGTGAGCTGGCGCGCCTCATAGCTGTGGCCCAGGCCCAGGGGCTCGTCCCAGGGCACGCCGCCGGTACCGAACCCGGTGGCCAGATAGCTGGCGATGCCACCGATGACACCACGGATGAGGTTGTTGAGGGGCCGCTGGAGGGTATAGCAGCTGGGGCCCACAAAGATGGAGTCTCCCCCCCGCATGATCCAGGAGCGGGGGTTCTTGGCCCCAAACCGCTCCCTCATGATACGGGCCCAGATGCGGCGGTTGGCACGGGCACGGGCGATCTCCCGCCAGAAGTCCATACCCCCGCCGAAGTCCAGGAAGGTGAAGCGGGGTATGAACTCGTCCACATCCAGGCCAGCATCCACCCCCAGCTGCACATAGGCTATGGCGTGGGCGAAGGTGAAACCTGAGGCCTGGACCTCCGTTGCCCCTGCCTCCCGCATGTGGTAGCCGCAGATGCTGATGACGTTCATCTCCGGGGCGTACTTGTGGCAGAAGGTAATGGTGTCGCGGATCATGCGCATGGAAGGCCTTGGGGGGAAGATGTAGGTGCCGCGGGCAGCGAACTCCTTAAGGATATCGTTCTGGGGGGTGCCGCGCAGCTTACTCCAGGGCACACCCTTCTTCTCGGCCAGGGCGAAGTACATGGCCAGGATGATGTTGCAAGGGGCGTTAATGGTGAAGTTGGAGGCCATACGATCCAGGGTGGTGATGCCATCGAAGGCCTCGTATAAGGTCTCGAAGTCGGCCAAGGTATCGATGGCCACCCCCACCCGCCCCACCTCCCCCTCGGCCATGGGGTGGTCGGAGTCGTAGCCGCACTGGGTAGGGAGGTCGAAGGCCACGTTGGCCCCCCGCCGCCGCTCCTGTCGCCACAAATCACGGGTGTCCTCGGCGGTGCCGTAGCCGGCATATACGCCCGCCGTGGGACGGACGCCCATGGCATCCCCCCCATATGCGGTGGCCATGAGGGGCACGGCATAGGTGCCCCGCGTGAAGGGATACTCGCCGGGAAAGCCCAAACGCTCCATGTACCGCTTGGGCTTCACGTCCAGGGGGGTGTAAAGGCGGACAGGCGACCTCTCCAGCCCCAGCCGCTCTAGGTTGCGCCGGAGGGTGGTCTCCTCCCAGCGCTGGCGCTCCCTCTCCAGCTCATCCCTCTCGTCCCACTCACACATCTCTAAGCACCTCCTCCAAGGTTTGCTCCAATTATCAGCCTTCCTCCTGGGCTTGAGAAGGGGCAGTCTGGGGGACATGGGCGCGGATGAACTCAGCTATCTGGCTAATGAGGGTTCCGGGGAGGAACACCTCGGCTATACCTTTCTCCTTCAGGTACGGGATGTCCTCTTTGGGGATGACGCCGCCCCCGATGACCAACACGTGGTGGAGGCCGCGCTTACGCAGCTCCTCTATCACGCGGGGGAAGAGGGCCTTGTGGGCCCCGGAAAGACAGGAGAGGCCCACCACGTCCACGTCCTCTTGCAAGGCCTCCTCCGCTATCTCCTCCGGTGAGCGGCGGATGCCGGAGTATATTACCTCGAAGCCGGCGTCACGCAGCCCTAAAGCCACCACCTTGGCCCCCCGGTCGTGGCCGTCCAGGCCGGGCTTGGCGATGAGGACGCGGATAGGCCGCTTTTGGGACACAGGCACCACCTCCTACTCATAAATCCTCTCGCATTCCAGTAGGGCCACCGGGACCCCCGTGGCTCTCTCGATGTCCATATATGGGCGGCCGGTGAGGTCGCGGCGCCATGCCCCCAGGCCGAAGGGGGTGGAGGGGATGACCACCAGGTCCGGCCGCGGGTTACCTCGCGCCAGGTAGTCGCGGATGTGGTCGATGAAGTCCTGCACCACTAGCAGGTCGCCTAGGATGATGTTGCCCCCGAAGTAGCGGTTCTCGGGAACCTCGATGTCCAAACGCACCATTGTGGCATCGATGAGGCCCACCTCCCGCAGGGCGTCCTCGAAATACGGGCGCACCAACCGAGAGGAGAGGAAGAGGACATGGCGGGCCCCCCGCTCCTGGATGAGGTCGCGTAGGGCCTCCACATAGCGGGTGCGGAACCCCATCCCCATGGTGATGACGCCCAGATGGCGGTCGACATGGGGATCGTAGGGATAACCATGGTCTTGGGGGTCTATGGTCACCACCAGGTCTTTCTCTCCCCTTCGCACGACCATGGGGAAGGGCTTGCCATGGGCCCTGGCCAGGGCCAGCAGGTCGCGGGCCTGGGGCCGGTTGCGCACAGCGGCGGCGCCCACAGCTACGATAAGGTCCCCTGGGGACAGGCCAGCGCGCTGAGCTGGGGAGTTGGGCACCAGGCCGATGATGCGGGCCTGGTTGCGCACACCCTCGAACCGCGTCTCCTCGTACATGGTGGGCATGGCCACAATGGGGGAGCGGACCTCTTGCCGCAACTTCCGCACCATGGTCACAATGGCCCCCCACACCTCCTCGTGGTCGAAGAGGGGGACGGAAGAGTAGTAGCGAGTGTATCCCGGTAGGTGCACCTGGAACAAATGAGGTTGGTATTGGTCGAAGTGAGAGATGGTCTCTTGCAGGTCCTCCAGCATGGGGGCAAGGCCGTCCTGGGGCCAGGGCACCAGGGCTATGGCATAGGGGATGCCGTATTCCTGCAGGAGACGGGGGGCGGCCAGCTGCACTTCAGGGCGCGCCCTGTGCACTAGGCGCGAAAGCCTATCGGGGCTAGCGGAGTGAAGGGAGAGGTAGATGTAAAGGGGGCCAAGGGCGGCCAGCTCCTTCACCATCTCCCTGGTGAGGGCCCGCCCCGACGTATAGATGCGGAAGGGCCGAAGGGTCTTCTGGCGTAACGCCTTGAGAACGGTGAGGATATGGGGGTGAACCAAGGCCTCCCTGATCTCCCCCCAGGCGGGGAAGAGGGCGCGGCCAGCCTCAGGGTCGAAGTAGCGCAAGCGGGTCATCATCTCGGCTAGCTCGTCGGCGGCTTTGCGCCGAGGGCTCACCAGCGCCAGGTCCGGCGGGTCCCCCTTCAGATAGCAGAAGGAGCAGTCCACGTTGCACCTAGTGGCGGCATAGCCGAAGACCTCCAGGGGGTCGCCAGCGGAGGGCATGAGCCAGTGGCGAGGGTCACGCAGGCGGAAGCCAGAGACGGACACCGGCCCCTCCTCCCCCTCCAGCTCTACCACCGAGAGGATGGCCGCCAGGGCCCGCTCGATGAGGACGATGCGCGGCTCGTAGAGGGCGGCGTTGCGGACGCTCTGCAGATTGGGGCGCTCCTGGCCATCTAGGCTGGGGCGCGGGCCGAAGATGCGAAACTCCTCCTCGGGGCGGGCCAGGAGACGGAACCCGTCTGCCTTCACCTCCTTCCCCCCGTAAGTGAGGACCACTACATCGAGGAGGGACTCCAGCAAGACGCGGATCATCTCCACAAGGGGGTCATGGTAGACAGGATCACGCCCGCCGGTGACCAAGGGATAGCGGAAGACGTAGTCACCCCCCTCGCTCACCCTATCACCCCCTGGGACCGCAGCTCCTCGATGCGATCCCGCCCGTATCCTAGCACCTGGGTCAGTACCTCCTCCGTGTGCTGGCCCAGAGTTGGGGGAGATGTGAACTCATGTCGCCTCTGGTGGGAAGTGCCGGACATCTGCACCGGCACCCCAACCAGCCTTACCTCCCCACCCAAGACGTGCGGCACGGAGACCACCATCTGCGTCGCCTGCACCTGCGGGTCATCGATGGCCTCTTGCAGGTTGTTGACGGGGCCGCAAGGGATGTCCGCCTCCTGCAGGATGCGCACCCACTCATGGGCGGGGCGGGTGCGAAAGGTGGCCGACAGCTCCTCTTCCAGGGCCTCCCGGTTCTGCAAGAGCCGATCGGGGCGGTTAAACCGCTCGTCCTCCACCAGCTCCGGCCTGCCGATGGCCTCACACACCTGGCGGAAGAGGAAGGGAGCGGCCAGGGCGAAATAACGACCATCGGAGCCCTGATAAACGTTGTAAGGGACCACCATCTGGTGCTTACATCCTATGGGCTCGGGCATGATGCCGGAGATGGTGTAGAGGGCTATCTCATAGGCCAGCTGGTACATCATGGCCTCAAGCAGGCTCGTCCCCACCTTCTGGCCCCTGCCTGTCTGCTGGCGACGGTAGAGGGCAGCGATGGTGGCGGCGGCGGCCACGAACCCCGCCCCCTGATCGGCCACCGCCACCCCGTTACGAGCCGGCGGTTGCCCAGGATGGCCAGTGATGGAGATGGCCCCACTTATGGCCTGCACCACCAGATCGTAGGCGGGCCGATGACGGTACGGCCCCACGCTGCCATAGCCAGTTATGGATGTGCAGATGATGCGGGGGTTGATGGCTGATAGGCTCTCATAATCCACACCTAGCTTTTTGGTGACGCCCGGCCGGAAGTTGTCCATGACCACATCGCTCACCCGCACCAGGTCGTAGAACACCTCACGGCCCCGTGGGTGCTTCAGGTCCAAGGCCACGCTCTTCTTGTTACGGTTGACGCCGATGAAGTAGGCGTCCATCCCCCGATAGGAGAAGGGGCCTTGGATCTGACGGCGGGAGCCAGGACGTTCTATCTTGATGACCTCTGCCCCCAGGTCAGCTAGGAGCATAGTGGCATAGGGTCCGGCCAGGGCCTGGGTCAGGTCCAGGACGCGCACACCTGCTAGAGCCTCCTCCATGGCGACTACCTCCCGCTGAACCGGGGCTTGCGCTTTTCGGCGAAGGCGGCCTGGGCCTCGCGGGCATCTTCGCTTTGGAAGGCCTGTACCATCAACTGACGGGCACGGGCCACATCCTCCGGCGAGAGGGGCCCCAAGGCCAGACGGTTGATGATGAACTTAGTGGCCTGCACAGCCAGGGGAGCGCACTCCTCGGCCAACTCCTGGGCCAGGGCCATCACCTCCTCCTCCAGCGACTCCTCAGGCTCCACCCGGTGGACGAGCCCCATCTGCAGGGCCTCCTGGGCGGTGAACTGGCGCCCTGTCAGGAACAGGGCTTTGGCCGCCGCCGGCCCTATGGTACGTACGAACATCTCATAACCATCGATGGGGTAGACGATGCCTAGGCGCACCGGGGGCATGCTGAAGCGGGCACTGGGAGAGGCGATGCGCAGGTCGCAGGCCACGGCCAAGTGCAGCCCAGCCCCGATGGCAAACCCCCTTATGGCAGCGATGACGGGATAGGGGAACTCCTGCACCGCCTCCAGCCCATAGCGCAGAGGGTCGCCCCGCGTCTGACCAATGCGCCCGATGTCGTAGCCGGCGGAGAAGGCCTTGCCCCCCGCACCCCTGATGACCACCGCCCGCACCTCCCCCTCCTGGGCCCACTGCCGGAGCTTGTCCCCCATGGCGGTGAGCAGCTCCGGGCTGAGGGCGTTGAGACGGTGGGGCCGGTTGATGGTGAGGATGGCCACCCGTCCCCTTCGCTCTTCCTCCAACTCCTCCCTCATGCCTCTTTCCCCTCCTGCAGTGACAACCTCAGGATGCGTAGGGCGTTTTTATAAAGGACCTTCTCCACCACCTCCTGCGGGTATCCCTCTTGCTCGAAGTCCCGCAGCCATCGCTCCAAGGGGATGAAGGGGTGATCGGAGCCGAACATGACCCTGTCCTGGAGACGGCCTCTTATCTCCCGCTTCAGGGAATCGGGGAAGTACTTGGGCGACCACCCGGAGATCTCGAGGTAGACGTTGGACTTGTGCAAGGCCACAGCCAGCATCTCCTCCTGCCATGGCCAGGAGGGATGGGCGGCGATGATGGTGAGGCGGGGGAAATCGGCCGCCACATCGTCTAGATAGGGGATCGGGCGCGTGTACTTGAGCTTGATACCTCCCCCACCGGGCGCTCCCGCCCCATAGGCAGTGGTGCCTGTGTGGAAGAGGACGGGGCATCCCAGGCTCTGGCAGAGGTCCCAGAGGGGGTAGAAGCGACGGTCGTTGGCGAAGAACTGCTGGGCGGCGGCCTGGAACTTAACGCCGATAAGCCCCAGCTCCCTCACCGCCCTCTCCACCTCCCGCAGGGCCGCCTTCCCCTTCCAGGGGTCGACGCAGGCCCAACCGGTGGGGAACACATCGTTATAGGCGCGCACCACCTGGGCCACGAAGTCGTTGCTGATGGGTGGGGCGCCGGTGCGGGTCTCCTCGTCCCAGGCGATGGGCAGGCCCAAGACGTCGTTGCGACGATAGAGCTGGGCTGTCTCCGCCTCTGCCTCCACCGTCTGGCCGCGGGCCCCCACGTGGAGATGGACATCGATGGCCTTCATACCTCACCTCCTCATGGCCAGAAGAGCTTCTGGGCCGCCTTCCTAAGCTCCGGGCGGAAGTCGGGATGGGCAATGGCGATGAGCTCCTGGGCCCGCTGCCGCACGCTCTTCCCCTGAAGGCGGGCCACACCATACTCAGTGACCACTATGTCCACATAGTTGCGGGGGATGCTCACCACAGTGCCCTCGGGGAACTGGGGGACAATGCGAGATATCTGCCCCCCCTGAGCGGTGGAAAGCAGGCAGTGGATGCTTCGGCCACAGCGGCTGAAGTTGGCCCCCACACAGAAGTCAAGGGCTCCACCGGTGCCGCTGTAGGGCTGGGGCCCCAAGTAATCGATGCATACCTGGCCCGTGAGGTCCACGGCCAGGGCGCTGTTGATGGCCACAAAGTTATCGTGGGCCATGATGGTCCTGACGTGGGCGATGTAACCGATGTCGTACAGCTCAAAGGTGGGATTCTCATGCATGAAGGCAGCAGCCTGCCTCTGGCGCTCCGTCCCCGGCCATAGGACGAAGCAGGTGCCCACCACCTTGCCCTGGTGGATGCCCTTGCGGGCGCCGGTGATGACCCCCTTCTGCACCAGCTCCACCATCTGGGTGAAGATAAGCTCGCTGTGGACACCCAGGTCGTGCTTCCCCTCTAGGAACTCCAGGACGGCCTGGGAGGCCAACCCCACCCCCACCTGGATGGTATCGCCGTCCCGCACCAGCTCCGACGTATAGGCGCCGATGACCTCCGCCGCCCGCGCCTCCTCCTCGGCCACGGGCGGGAACTGGACGCGCCGCAAGTCCAAGGGCTCCACCGGCACTAGGCGGGCGATGCGCGAGACGTGGACGCGGTTGTCGCCATAGGTGCGTATGAAGGATGGATCCACCTCGGCGATGACGGTGCGGGCGTTGCGCGCACAGGTGGGGGAGTACCATACGCTGTGGCCGAAGCTGCACCACCCTTCTTCATCGGGTGGGGAGACCTTCACCAGGAAGACGTCGGGGCGGGTATAGGCCCCCCACCGCTCGCCCTCTTCCTGGCGCAACTGGGTGCCATAGGACCAGGGCACCAAGTCTACCTTGCGCTCCTGGGCAAAGGGGCGGTCGAAGGGACCTACATAGCTGCATCGCACCTCAAAACCGCCCCCTTGAAACCAGGGGTAGGGGGCATTGGGCACGGCGTGAAAGACCACCACATCCCGCAGCTGGCCCATGCGCTGGGCCAGGGCGAATCCTAGGTTGAGAGGCTCGCCTCCCGCCCCCAAAGCGAAGACTACCAGGTCCCCATCCTGTACCAGCTCCACCGCCTCCTGGGCCGTGCACACCTTGTCAGCGTAGCGCTCCTGCCAGCTCAAGGCTCCGACACCTCCTCGAAGCGGGGCCAAAGCTCCCTCCTCCAGCCGTAAGCATCCTCCAGGAACCGCTGACGGATCTGGGCCGGGAAGTGGGCCATGCGGAACTCGGAGATGACGGCCTTGCCCCACAGCTCGATGGCTTGGAGGACGCGTCGGTGAGGGAGCCCAGGCAGCGCCATGTAACAGACAAGATAGTTAATGCCCAAGGCCTCTTGGTAACGCCGCACTTGGGCGATGCACTCATCTACATCGCCACATATGGCCGCCTCTCGCAGATGGCCCACATCCTTTGCGGCGACGCCCAACATCTCCTGCCATACTTCAGCCAGTCCTGGCAAAGCCTCCTCCAGGGACCTTCTGGCCCCTGCGGACGTCCTCTCGACCCAAACGATGCGTGCCAAAGCATATATGTGGTCAGGTGGCACATCCCCCAAGGCCCCTTTGTACACCTGGAAAAGATAGGCCAGCTCATCGAGGCCCTGCCAAGGGAGGCCCAAGATGGGCATGCGGCGACGGGCTGCCTCCACCACCAGCCCATCTTGGGACGCCACCCAAAGGGGTATGGTTACCTGGGCTGGCTTGGGGGTGAGGGAGATGGCATCCCCAGTCGGGCGGTTGGCTGGGAGTCTAGCCGGTATGCGGTAGTGCTGTCCTTGGAAGGCGAAGGGCTGTGGCGCCCAGCCGTGTCGGAGCACCTCCACCCCCTCCCAGAAGCGCGCGAGGGCCTCGGTGGGGTCTAGCCCGTATCCCTCGGCCTCCTGTGGTCGCCAGGGCAAGGCCAAGGCCATGAGAAGACGTCCGTTGCTGATGTTGTCCACTGTCACAGCGTCCTCCGCCACATAGGCAGGATGCACTAGGGAGAGATGGCAAAGAACGCCGATACGCAGGGCGTCGGCCTGGACGGCGAGGGCGGCAGCAGGCACGAAGGGATGAGGACAGCAACCTTGGCCCGTGAAGTGGGCCTCACCGAGCCATACGGAGTCAAAGGCGCACTCCTGGGCGAGAAGGGCCTGTTGCACCATCTCCCGGAACCGCCGGTGATGGTCCGTTCCTCCAAGCCAATAGGGCCCCAGGCCGAACTTCATGGCCTACTCTCCCATTCCTCCCGCAGGGGCGAGATGACCTCTCTGGCCAACAGCTCCATGCAGCGGCGCATCTTGTCCCGGGGGGCGGTGTCGAACCGGATGCGCATAAATAGGTGAGGGATCACCCCTGGGGGACATTGCTGGAGGCGCTGCCGCAGCTGCTCCCGCACTGTCTCGGGGCGGCCGGCCATGGCCCCTTCTGCCATGGCATCGGCGATGCCCTTCAGCAGGTCTGGGCGGTCGAAGGCGATGGGCTGCCCCAAGACGGGGTCGGCGAAGAATCCCCATCCCCCCAGCTGGTCGTAGTAGAGGTACTTGGCGAGGGGCCGGATAAAGGCCTTGGCCTCCTCCTCGTCCTCCGCCACCCAGACATCGCCGCCCACTGTCATCTTGATGCCTTGGGGATCGTGGCCGGCCTGACGGGCCGCCTCCTCATAGTGGTGCCAGTCCTGAGGGCGGGCCCCCATGAGGTGCAGGCGCCGCCTCCCTGCCCGCCGCACCACTGCCGGGGCCCACCCCCCCATCCAGATGGGGATGGGGCGCTGAATGGGCTTAGGGGTGAGGCGCACGTCCTTGTACTGGAAGTGACGCCCCTGATAGGAGAACCGCTCCTTCGTCCAGGCCAGATGGAGGATGTCCAGCATCTCCTCCATGCGGCTGGCCCTCTGGCTGCGGGCGATGCCGAAGGTGTCGAACTCCAAGTCCCGATAGCCCACGGCCACCCCTAGCTCCAGCCGGCCACCGGAGACGATGTCAGCCATGGCCGCCGCTTCCGCCACCCGCAAGGGGTCGTGCATGGGCAAGAGTAGGCAAGAGGTGCCAATGCGGATGCGGGAGGTGGCCGCGGCCACGGCCCCCACAGCCGTCAGGAGCTGCGGGACGTAGCCGTCGAACCAGACGTGGTGCTCGGTGAGCCAGAGGGCATCGAATCCTAGCTCATCTGCCCACCTCGCCTCCTCCACCATCTCCTGGTATAGCTTCACGTGATGACGGGGGTGGAGGATGAAAGCCTGCATGCCCCATAGGCCCAGTCCCGCCTCTAGCCTCATAGGTACCTCCCCACCATCTCCCCTTCCCAGATGGCGTACTCCAGGGTCCGAGGGGCGAGGCAATCGCCGATGCGATGCAGCTCCCGCACCTTCCCCTTTAGAGCGAAGTAGAGCTCGTCGTTGGGGCGACGACCGGTGATGACCACCACCCCATGAGCCTCTAGCTGTTGCGTCTGCCCTGTCCACACGTGACGCACATGCACACTGGTTCCATCGATAGCCACCACCTCCTGGGACGTGAGGATATGTACGCCCTTCAGCAGGAGGCGGGGGACAAGGAGCTGCAGCTCCATGGGGAGCAGGTGGTACCCCACGCTGGCCAGGGAGGTGACCACCGTCACTTGAAAGCCGCGGTCGGCCAGATACTCGGCGGTGCCCGCCGCCCGCCAGTGCCCGTCCTGGTCTATGACCACCACCCTCGGCCCCGGTGGGGTCTTGCCCGAAAGGACATCCCAAGCCGAGAGGACGTTGGGCTGGTCAGCCCCTGGGATGGGTTGCTGCTCCAGGCGCGAGGGGTAGAAGAAGGTGGGGACAGGCCGGCAGCCGGTGGCCACCACAATGGCGTCCCATTGCTGGGCCTGGGCCAGCACCTCCTCTGCAGTCACCCGATGGCCAGTGACCACCCGCACGCCCAACTTGCGCACCTGCACCTCCAGGTGCTGGACGGCGTCCTCGATATCGGCACGGGTGGGCTGGCGGGCGGCCAGCCGCACCTGCCCGCCCAGGGCGTCCTGCTCCTCGAAGAGGGTGACGTTATGGCCCCGGCGGGCAGCTACCTCTGCCGCCTTGAGGCCGGCAGGACCTCCCCCCACCACCATCACTCGCTTGGGGGAGGGGGCGCGCTGCAAGGTGCCAATGCCCAGCCACTTCTCCCGCCCCGCCGCCGGATTGACGGCGCAGGCCAGGGGAAGGTTGTGCCACAGCCTTTGCACGCAGAAGAGGCAGCCAATGCAGCGGCGGATGTCATCCAGGCGTCCCTCCTGTGCCTTGCGGGGCAGCTCGGGGTCAGCAAGAAGAGCCCGCGTCATCCCCACCATGTCCGCCTGCCCCTGCTCCAAGACCCGCTCCGCCATCATCGGGTCGGTGATGCGCCCCACACAGAAGACAGGGACGTCCACCGCCTGCTTGACGGCCGCCGCCAAATGGACGATGAACCCCGGGGGGAAGGCCATGGAGCCCACGATGACAGGGGCCACGCTCCAATATGCGCCGGCACTGACGCTGATCCAGTCCAGCTTGCCCGTGGCCGCCAGGACCTTGGCGATGGCCACCGTCTCCGACATGGTGAGCCCGCCGGGGGCGAACTCATCGCCGCTGATGCGCACCCCCACAGGGAAGTGGGGGCCCACCTCGGCCCGCACCGCGTCGATGACCTCCAGAGTCAGCCGACACCGATTCTCCAGGCTCCCTCCATAATCATCGGTGCGCTTGTTGCTTATGGGGCTCAAGAACTGCCCCAAGAGATAGCTGTGGGCAGCGTGCACCTCCACCCCGTCCAGCCCCCCAGCCTTGACGTGCCGGGCCGAGCGAACAAACCCCTCGATGACCGCCTGGATATCCTCAGGCTCCATCTCCTTGGGCAGAAGATGGTAGAGCCCGTATTCCGCTAGCCCTGGGACGGAGGAGGGAGCCCACACCTGGTGGTAGTGGTCTATCTGGTCGCCCCTGGTGTGCATGCCCACATGGCATATCTGGGCGAAGATCTTGGTGCCCGTCCCCTGCGCATGCACCGCCTCGGCGATGCGCCGGTAGCGGGGGACGATCTCCTCCCTATAAGCGTGGGCCAAGTAGTGGATGCCCCCCGTGGAGGTGGGGTGCACCATCTGATACTCCATGATGAGTAGGCCAGCCCCCCCTTTGGCCCTCTCTACGTGGTAGTAAAGGTTCCGCTCTCCAGGCAGGGCATAAGACCCCTCCTCAGGCCCTGCTAGCACGTGGTCCTCAAAGGACTTGGCATGGGCCGTCTGCAAGATGCGGTTGGGCACCTCGATCTCACCGATGCGCAGGGGGGTGAACAGCCTGCGTAACATCATCCGCTCACTTATGAGCGCCAATAGGCTACGCCACCTTGACGCGCAGGTCAATTGGGCAAAATCCCCACCTTTAGGTCGGGTTATGCCCTACAGATGGGGAAGGTGGAGTTCTCTTGACAGGGGCGGGGTGCTGGATATATTCGGGGGAGGCGTGACGCTAGGAAACGAGGTGTGGTTCTGGCCGGAGGCCGAGGGACAGGGGCTAGCGGCGGTAGCCGCCTCCCTGGCCCAGGCCATGGGAGGAGCCAGCGTGGCCCTGGAGGTTGGGGTGGGCGGTGGCCCATGGCCTTGCACCAGGGCCTGCCAGTGGCCAGAGGTGGGCCTGACGGGCCCAGAGGTGGCCGCAGCCTTGGCCCACCTGATGGAGCAGGTAAGGCCACAGGCCCTATTGGTCCCTGCCTCCCCCTTGGGCGAGGAGGTGGCCGCCAGGGTGGCCGCCTCCTTGCGCCTGGGGCTATTGGCCCAGTGCTCCCGCCTAGAGGTGGGCCAGGCAGGCGAGCTACAGGCCCTGCGCCCGGCCTACGGCCGGCGGGCCTCCTGCCTGCTGTTGGGACCCCAAGGGGAGACGGTAGTGGCCTCCTTCTGCCTAGAGGCTCTGCGCGGCCGTGAGGCGGTAAGGGAAAGGGGGCCCACCACAACGATAAGAGGAGAGCCACCAGCACATGCCCCTTGCCCAGAAGTGGCTCAGGAGTGGCACCTGGGGCCAGGGGCCATGGAGGTAACAGAGGCCGATGTGGTGGTGGCGGGCGGGAGGGGAATGGGAGGCCCCGAGGGCTTCCGTCTGCTGTGGGAGCTGGCCTCCTACATCGGGGGGACGGTGGCCGCTTCCCGGCCGGCGGTGGACGCCGGGTGGGCGTCCAAGGACCGGCAGATAGGTAGCTCAGGGCACGCCATCGCCCCTCGCTTGTATATCGCTTGCGGCATATCAGGAGCCAGTCAACACCTGGTAGGGATGCAGGGGGCACAAGAGGTGGTGGCCATCAACAACGATCCTGGCGCTCCCATCTTCGCCCTAGCCCAACTGGGCCTAGTGGGGGATGCCCGGCAAGTCCTGGAGGCAGCCTTGACCAGGCTACGCGAGCGTCCCCTTCCTCCGTTTGGCAGCCCCCATGTCCCCTCTGGCGGCCGCGGCGCTCAGGTGATGGTCTGCCTGGCCACAGGGCCTGATCCCGAGTCCCCCCTTGACTACAGACGGGTGGACAAGGCATCCCGTACCATAGGACCGGCTGACGCGGCTGCCTTGGCCCTGGGTGTCCGCCTCAAGGCCAACACCGGGAAGGTGTGGGCGGTCACCGTGGGAGAGGATGCAGGGGCGGAAGAGACCCTCCGCCTGGCCCTGGCTTTGGGGGCCGACGAAGCCCTCTGGGTCAGGGGCCTCTCCCGTGAGGCCGACGTCTTGGCCACCGCCCTCGCCCTGGCCCAGGTGGCCTACCGCCTCCAGGCCCAATTGGTGGTGTGCGGGGAGCGCTCCATCCAAGGGGAGACAGGTGCCGTGCCCTATCAGTTGTCCCAGCTCCTGGGCAGGCCGTGCATTGCCCACGTCCTAGAGGCGGCAGTGGACCATGGCCAGCTATGGGCGTTGCGGTGGCAGGCTGGAGGACGGAGAGCTTTGGTGCGCTGCGGCCTGCCGGCTGTTTTGGCCATAAGGGCAGGAGCCGCCACCCTCCCCTATCCCTCCCTGAGGGAGAGGATGCGGGTTGCCACTCGGCCCATCGCCCAGTGGTCCGTCCATGAGCTGGGGCTGGCCGAGGAGGGAGCGGGACGGGTGAAGGTGTTACGGCTGGGGCTCCCTAAGCCTATAAGCCTGGGCCCATACGTGGTAAAGGAATCGCCCTCTCCGTGGGAGCGGCTCCTTCCCTTATTGGGCGGAGGACGGCCAGCCGCCGGCCTGGTGACGGGACCGCCGGAAGCCCTGGCCCAACGCCTTCTGGACTTTTTGGCCCAGCGACATCTCCTGCCGGCGGGTTAAACTATAAGCATGGGTATGGTGGTGTCGCCGGCGGTGGCCGACCCCCGCCGCCTGCGGCGGTTCGTCTCCTTCGTCGCCCCCCCCAAAGGCGCATCGGTGCTGGACGTCTGGACTGGCGCCGGCGTCATGGCCTGGGCCTTCTCCCTGCGGGTGCAGGAGGTGGTGACGGTGCTCAGGGATCACCAGCAGGCACCCCCTCGCCTGCGAGGCCGCCCCAACGTCTTTATGCTCGCTGCCTCTACCACCTCCCCAGAGCTGCCAGTGCCTGACGAGCGGTTCGATCTCGTCACCTGTGGCATCCCATTCCATCACGTGCCTTGGCCTAAGGAGCTGCTGCTGGAGATGTGGCGGGTGTGCCGTCCGGCAGGGGTTTTGGCCCTGGAAGAGACGGTAGCCCACGAGCAGGAGGTGCGGGCCCGCTATCAGGATCGCTTGGAGCGGCTTCGTGACCGCTCCCATCCTCGATACTTCCGCCTGAGCGAGCTGGTGCACCTTCTGGGGGAGGCAGGGTTCCTGGTGCGGCGGCTGCAACTGGTGGACCTGCAGCGAGAGTTCCACGAATGGCTCAGGGGGGCTCGGCCCTCGCCCCAGCGGGTGGAGGCCATCCGCCGCCTGCTGACGGGAGGCCAGGAGGCGGACATCGGCGGCCTCAATATCCAGATGGCCGACGATACCTTCCTATTCACCCAGCGCTTAGCCTGGGTGGTGGCGGAGAGGATGGGTTAGGCTCACTGCCAAGGGTTGCGGCCGCGCCTCAGAGAGTCGATGGCCTTGAGTCCATCCTCGGCAGACAACAGGTCGCGGCGCAGCTCGAAGATCTGGTCGCGCAGGGCGGCCGCCTTCTCGAACTCCAGGTTGCGGGCCGCCTCCTTCATCTGCCTCTCCAGCTCCTTGATGAGACGGGCCAGCTCGTCCTTGGGCATGGGGCCTGCCTGCCACACGGGGCGCTCCTCGGCCACCTTGCGCACCCGGTCGGTGAGGTCGCGGATGGCCTTCCTAATGGCCTGGGGCTGGATGCCGTGGCGCTGATTGTACTCCAGCTGGATGCGGCGGCGACGCTCCGTCTCCTCAATGGCCTTGCGCATAGATTCAGTGATGGTGTCGGCGTACATGATGACCTTGCCATTTAAATGGCGGGCCGCCCGCCCCATGGTCTGGATAAGGGACCACTCGGAGCGCAGGTAGCCCTCCTTATCGGCGTCCAGGATGGCCACCAGGCTAACCTCGGGAAGGTCGAGGCCCTCCCGCAGCAGATTGATGCCCACCACCACGTCATACACGCCCAGGCGCAAGTCGCGCAGGATCTCCACCCGCTCCAGGGTATCGATCTCGGAATGGAGGTAGTGGGTCTTGATGCCCATCTCCTGGAGGTAATCGGCCAGCCCCTCGGCCATCTTCTTGGTGAGGGTGGTGACCAGGGCCCGCTCACCCCGCGCCACTCGCGCTCGTATCTCGCCTATGAGGTCATCGATCTGCCCTTTGGTGGGGCGCACCTCCACCTCCGGGTCAGGGATGCCCGTGGGACGGATGAGCTGCTCCACCACCTGCTCCGACACCTCGTACTCCCAGGGGCCGGGAGTTGCAGAGACGTATATCACTTGGTTGATGTGGCCCAGGAACTCCTGGAAGTTGAGAGGGCGGTTGTCCAAGGCCGATGGAAGGCGAAAGCCGTAGTCCACCAGCGTTTGCTTACGGGAGATATCGCCGTTGTACATGCCCCTGATCTGGGGAATGGCCAGGTGGGACTCGTCGATGATCATCAAGAAGTCGTCGGGGAAGTAGTCCAGGAGGGTCCAGGGGGTGGAGCCGCAGGGCTCGGCCCACGTGTTTTTAGGGCGATGGCGACGGGCCAGGTGGCAGGCATAATTCTCGATGCCCGCGCAGTAGCCCTGCTCCCTGAGGCACTCTAGGTCGTATCGGGTCCTCTCCCATAGCCGCTGGGCCTCCAGCAGCTTGCCCTGACGGCGGAACCACTCTACCCTCTCCTCCAGCTCCCGTTCGATGTCCCGCATGGCCGCCTCCAGCTTGTCCTGGGAGGTGACGAAATGCTTGGCGGGGTAGATGTCGATCTCCTCCAGCTCCCCTAGCACCTCGCCAGTGAGGGGGTCTATCTGCAGGATGCGTTCCACCTCGTCCCCCCAGAAGTCGATGCGCACAGCCAGCTCCTCGTAGGCGGGCATGATGGTGAGGGAATCGCCCCGCAGGCGGAAGCGGCCACGAGAGAGGTTGTAGTCGTTGCGCTCGTATTGCATGTCCACCAGCTTGCGCAGCACGCGCTGGCGGTTGTGCGCCTGCCCCCTCTCGAGATGGAGGACAAACTCGTAGTACTCAGATGGCTCCCCCAATCCGTAGATGCAGGAGACGGAGGCAACGATGATGACATCGCGTCTAGTGAAGAGGGCGCGGGTGGCGGCGTGGCGCAGCTTGTCGATCTCCTCGTTGATGTCAGCGTCCTTGGCGATGTAGGTATCGGTGCGGGGGATATAGGCCTCAGGCTGATAGTAGTCGTAGTATGAGACGAAGTATTCCACGGCGTTGTGAGGGAAGAACTCCCGGAACTCGGCGTAGAGCTGGGCGGCCAACGTCTTGTTGGGGGAGATGACCAAGGTGGGCCTACCCCAGCGGGCGATGACGTTGGCCATGGTGAAGGTCTTGCCAGAGCCGGTGACCCCTAGGAGGGTCTGGTGCTTGTAGCCCTTCTGGAGCCCCTCCAGCAGCTTCTCCACCGCCTGGGGCTGGTCGCCCGTCATCTGGAAGGGAGCCACCAGCTGGAATTGGGAGAGCATGTAGCCCTCTTTGGGCATCAACCTGTGCTCCACCGGATCCACCACAAGCCCCAGGCTCTGCAAGGTATGGGCGCCGATGATGGGCGGGGCGCCCTCGGGGGCAAAGGCCACCAGCACCTGCTCCTCGATGCCCATCACCTCCACCCTGGCCCATCCCAGGGGCCATTGTTGCTCCTGCCCATCGGCCAGGCGGAAGCGCATGGCCCGGTGGGGCCTTATGCCCAGTCGCTCCAAAAGGGGGGTGGGGAAGGCCGAGAAGGTGGCCCCCGTGTCCACCAGGGCCTCCAACCTCTCCCGCTGGCCCTGGGGCCCAATGAGGGTGATAAGCTGGGAGAAGACACCCATGCCCATGACCATTGTAGCAGCAGGACCCCTAGCCTACGGGGCAGGACGGCGCATGAGGCAGTGGCAGATGGCCACCGCCAGAGCATCGGCGGCATCGTCAGGGGTGGGGAGCTCCTGCAGGCGCAACATCTCCTGGACTGAGGACTGGATGCGAGCCTTGTCGCCTCGGCCATAGCCGGTCACCACCCTCTTCACCTCCAGGGGCCGGTAGAGGGCGACTGGTATATCGGCCTGGGCGGCGGCGAGGAGGGCCATGGCCCGCACTTGGCCAATGGTCACGGCTGCCCGCACATGCCCCACGAAGAAGTCCTCCACGGCCACCTCGTGGGGGCGGTAGATGGCGATAATCTGGGCGATGGCATCGTATAGCTGACGCAGGCGGTGAGAGAGGGGGAAACGACGCCGCAGGCGCCAGGTGCCATAGCCCAGGGGGCGTAGAGCCCCCCCGCCGTCCTCCACCACCCCCCAGCCGGTTACCGCGCTACCAGGGTCGATGCCCAGGACACGTAAGGCCCGAGACGTCCCTGCCCCCTCGCTAAGCGCTGGGCATACTCCACAAGGACGGCTTCCGGGAACTCGGCGTTGGAATAGACCCGCTGGACATCGTCCAACTCCTCCAAGGCGTCCAGCAGGCGCAAAACTTGCACGGCTGTTCGCTCGTCCAGGTGGACGGTGTTCTTGGGTACCATGGTCACCTCGGCGGAGGCCACCTGATAGCCGCGCTTCTCCATAACTTCCCGTAAGGAGGAGAGATGGGAAGGAGACGTGTATACCTCCACCCGCCGTCCCTCCACCTTGACGTCTTCGGCCCCTGCATCAATGGCCGCCAAAGCTACCTCATCGGGGTCCTGACCGGGGCCAGCCTCTATGACGATGGCCCCCCTCATCTCGAACTGCCAGCTGACGGAGCCCGTCTCCCCCAGGCTGCCACCATGACGGGTCAGGACCTGGCGGATCTCGGAGATGGTGCGGTTGCGGTTATCGGTGAGGACATCCATCATGATGGCCACCCCACCAGGCCCATAACCCTCGAAGCGTACCTCCTGATAGTGGACGTCCTCAGACTCGGCGCCCACAGCCTTCTTGATGGCCCGCTCGATGGTGTCGGCGGGCATGTTGTGGTCCCTGGCCCGCTCGATGGCCAGGCGCAGCCTGGGGTTTAGATCGGGGTCGGGGCCGCCCTGGCGGACGGCAACGGTGATCTCCCGCGCCAGCTTGGAGAATAGCTGGCCCCGCTTGGCATCGTTGGCCCATTTCTGCCTCTTGATCTGTGTCCAGTGGGAATGACCACCCATGGTGTATCCGCCTCCCAGGGTGCTTTTGCTACTCCTATTTTAGCACCGCCCCCGGGTGAAGGCCTGGCTAGGGCTCGATGAGCATATTATCAATAAGGCGGGCAGGACCAACGCGGGCCGCCACCAGCACCAGCGCTGGCCCCTCCACCCTCTGCAGCTCCTCCAACGTCTCTGGATGGGCAATGCTCACATAGTCCAGCTTCACCCCAGGGGCAGCACGGAAGAACTCCTCCAGGCGGTGGCGTAGCGCGGCCACATCGCGCAGGCCGCCCTTGACTAGCTCCTGAGCAAGACAGAGCCCCCTATAGAGGGCAAGGGCCTCCTCTCGTTCCTGAGGCGAGAGGTATGTGTTGCGGCTGGACATGGCCAGGCCATCGGGCTCCCTCACCGTGGGGCAGGGGACGACCTCCACCGGCAGGTTCAGGTCCTCCACCATGCGGCGGACGATACGCAGCTGCTGGGCGTCCTTCTCGCCAAAGTAGGCACGATGGGGCTGGACGATGTTAAAGAGCTTGGTCACCACCGTGGCCACACCCCGGAAGTGGCCGGGGCGGCTTTCCCCCTCTAGCCTCTCGGCCAAGGGGCCCTTCACCTCCACCCAGGTGCAGAAGCCCGGTGGATACACCTCGTCAGCGGTGGGGATGAAGACCACGTCCACTCCAAGGGGCTCCAGGAGGGCCAGGTCGCGGGCTTCATCGCGGGGGTAACGCTGGTAGTCCTCCTGCGGCCCGAACTGGGTGGGGTTGACGAAGATGCTCACTACCACATGCTCGCACTCCTGGCGGGCCCGCCGCACCAGGGAAAGATGTCCCTCGTGCAGATACCCCATGGTGGGCACAAACCCCACCATCCCAGACATATGGGAACGGGCCTCGCGCATCTGGGATATGGTGCGGGCCACCTGCATGCCTAGCTGCCAGCCAGGGCCAGCACTTCCTCCAAAACCTTCTCGTCCATGGAGTGGCTATGCTCAGGCCCCGGGAAGGACCCCTCCTGGACCTCCGCGGCGTACTGGGCCACGGCCTGCCGCGTCAGCTCCCCCAAGCGCAGGTACTGCTTGGCATGGCGAGGGACGAAGTCGGGGTAGAGGCCCAGGATGTCCTGCAACACCTGCACCTGGCCATCGCACCACGGGCCGGCGCCGATGCCGATGGTAGGGATGCGCACACGCTCGGTGATGGCGCGGGCCAAGGGGGCAGGCACGCTCTCCAAAACGATGGCGTATGCTCCCGCCTCCTCCAGAGCCAGGGCGTCCCTTATCAGCTTGGCCGCCTGCTCCTTGGTCTTGCCCCGCACATGGTAGCCCCCCAGCTGGTGGATGGACTGGGGGGTGAGGCCCAGATGCCCCATAACGGGGATGCCCACCTGGGTGAGGCGACGCACCGTCTCCGCCACCTCTTCCCCTCCCTCCAGCTTGACCGACTGGGCGCCCCCCTCCTTGAGGAAACGAGCGGCGTTACGCAGGGCGTCCTCCGGGCTTATCTGGTAGCTCATGAAGGGCATGTCGGCCACCACGTGTGCCCGCCTGCTCCCCCGCACCACAGCCTTGACGTGGTGCAGCATCTCCTCCATGGTCACGGGGATGGTGCTCTCATAGCCCAACATGACCATCCCCAGAGAGTCGCCCACCAACAAGACGTGCACGCCCGCCTCGTCCAAGATGCGGGCCATGGAGTAGTCGTAGGCAGTGAGCATGACGATCTTCTCGCCCCGCCTCTTCATGGCCTTCAGGTCGCGTGTGGTTATGCGTGACACCAGCTTGCACCCCCTCAGTGGGCGCCTGCCCTCTCCACTATGCGGTTGGCCTCGTCTACGTATACCAGGCGGGGTTGGTGGCGACGCGCCTCCTCCTCCTGCAGGGTCACGTAGCTGAGGACGATGACCACATCGCCCGGCCGCACCAGGTGGGCAGCGGCCCCGTTGATGCATACCTCCCCCGAGCCAGGGCGCCCTGGGATGGCATATGTCACCAGGCGAGCCCCATTAGTGACGTCCAGCACATGCACCTGTTCATGGGGCAAGATGTCGGCCGCCTCCATAAGCAGGGGGTCGATGGTAATGGAGCCCTCATAGTCGATGCGGGCATCGGTGACGCGGGCGCGGTGAATCTTGCTCTTGAGCAGCGTCCTCACTGCGGTCCCTCCCTCGCAGGATGAGAAAAAAGGCCCTCCCGCTGGCCGAGAGGGCATGGGCGTAGCCTTCTGGCCGTCTCGGCCCGCCGTCTGCGGGTCCAAGCGGATCGGGACATGAGGCCCATCCTTAGCTCATCGCCCCTGACTATGGGGTCGATGGCACCTAAAAGATATACGCCCTGGACTACCTTGTCAATAGGCTAGGAAACCTATCGGGCCAAGGCTATGGCCCCGGTGAAGAGGGCGTGTGCATAATGGTGGCAAGGGGCGTGGCCAGTGCAGAAGGCCCGCCCACTTGAGGCAGAAAGGGCCTTTCCCATGGGCTATCTCCTAGAGCAAGTCATCGGGCGCGTAGGGAGCCTCGACGCATCGGCCATGGAGGAGGCACAGCGACGTCTGGACCGCCTCACCAAGCCCCCAGGAAGCCTTGGGCGTCTAGAGGAGGTGGCCATATGGCTGGCAGGGGTCACGGGAAGAGTGCGCCAGCGGTTGGAGCGGCGGACGGTGATCCTCATGGCCGGCGACCACGGCGTGGTGGAGGAAGGGGTCTCAGCCTACCCCCAGAGGGTGACAGCCCAGATGGTGGCCAACTTCCTGCGGGGCGGGGCGGCCATCAACGTCCTGGCCCGCCAGGCGCGCGCCCACGTCCTGGTGGTGGATATAGGGGTGGCGGCAGAGCTACCCCAGGCCCCGGGGCTGATACAACGAAAGGTGGGCTGGGGCACCCGCAACATGGCCCACGGCCCGGCCATGCGCAGGGAGGAGGCCGTGCAGGCCGTGGAGACGGGCATGGAGGTGGCACGGGAGGAGATAGGGCGAGGGGCCCAGCTCCTGGCCACTGGCGACATGGGCATCGGCAACACCACCATTGCTAGCGCCATCATAGCCGCCCTCACCGGGGCGCCAGTAGAGCAGGTGACGGGGCGAGGCACGGGCCTAGACGACCAAGCCCTGCGCCACAAGGTGAAGACCATCGAGCGCGCCCTGGCCGTCAACCGCCCCGACCCATCGGACCCTCTAGACGTCCTGGCCAAGGTGGGGGGGTATGAGGTGGCCGGGCTGGTGGGGGTCATCCTGGAGGGCGCCGCTCAGCGGGTGCCGGTCATTTTGGATGGCCTCATCTCGGGGGCGGCCGCTTTGGTGGCCGTGCGCCTCTGCCCGCAGGCGCGCCACTTCCTCCTGGCATCCCACCGCTCGGCGGAGCCCGGCCATGGTTATGCCCTGGAGTCCATGGGCCTCCGCCCTCTGCTGGACCTGGATATGCGCCTGGGCGAGGGGACAGGGGCCTGCCTCGCCATGCACCTAGTAGACGCCGCCCTGGCCCTGGTGGACGAGATGGCCACCTTCCAAGAGGCAGGGGTGGATGATAGGCTTTAGGGCCTTGGGGCCCCTCCTGGACGCCCTGGGGCTGCTCACGGTGCTGCCCGTGGGAAGGCGTCCCTTGGCGGCTCCCGCTGGCGCTACGACCCTCTTCTTTCCATTAGTAGGGGGTATGATAGGCGGCTTGCTACTGGGCCTCGACTGGCTGCTGGGCCATGTCCTTCCAGGAGCCCCGAGGGCCGCCCTCGTGGTGGTGGCGTGGGCTATCGCCACCGGCGGCCTGCACCTGGACGGGCTGGCGGATACCGCCGATGGCCTCATGGCGGGCGGCGACCGCAGGCGGCGTCTGGAGGCTATGGCCGACCCGCGGGTGGGGGCTTTTGGCGCTTTGGCGGTGGCAGGCCTCCTCCTTCTTAAGTGGTCGGCCCTAAGCCCCCTTCCGGGGCGCCTGCGCATGGGCGCCCTGGCGCTAGCACCAGCCTTGAGTAGGGCGGCGGCCCTCCTACCCATGGCCATCCTCCCCCCTGCCCGCTCTGCAGGGATGGGCGCAGAAGTCATGCGTCGTGTGGGGCTCGGCTCCGCCCTTTGGGTCAACGCTGGGGCAGCGGCCATAGCCCTTGCCCCTTTCTTCCCAGCCGGCCCCTCTCTGGCCGTATCAGCTGTTCTTGCAGCGCTGGGGGTGGCCTTCCTGGCCTACAGGCGCCTGGGGGGAGTGACGGGCGACGTGCTAGGGGCAGCCATAGAGCTAGGGGAAGCGGTCGTATTGCTTCTATGCGCCTCCTCCGTCGATAGAAGGTGGCTACTATGACGCTGACGATGATCACAGGGGGTGCACGCAGCGGTAAATCGGCCTATGGTGTGGCCCTAGCCCAGACCCTAGCCAGGGGGCGCCCGGTCTTCTTTGTGGCCACCGCCCAGCCCCTGGACGAGGAGATGGCCCAGCGCATTCGCCGCCACCGGCAGTTGCGCCCTCCTGAGTGGGTCACCATTGAGGAGCCCCTGCACCCCGCCCAGGCCATTGAATCCCGCGTCCCTTCCGGGGCGGTGGTGGTGCTGGACTGTCTCACCACGTGGCTGGGCAACCTTTTCCATCACCGGCTAGGGGAGACAGGGCCCCACAGCTCAAGGCAGGCGGAGGAGCTGCGCCGACTGGCCCTAGCGGAGACCGATGCCCTGTGTCGGCTCCCATATTCCCGCGCCCTAGACCTGGTGGTGATTACCAATGAGGTGGGCCTTGGCCTGGTGCCCGAGTCTCCCCTGGCCCGCCTATACCGCGACCTCCTAGGAGAGGTGAACCAGGTGCTGGCACGTCAGGCCGACCGTCTGGTGCTGATGGTGGCGGGCATCCCCCTAGCGGTGAAGAACAACCCCTGAGGCCTACACGCTAGGGACCACCCTCTAAACGCGCCAGTGGTTTTCCCTATGCCTCGCCCCCCCTTGGGGTAACCCCGCCCTTGTGAGGGCAAAAAAATTTGGAGCGGAAGACGGGATTCGAACCCGCGACCTCCTCCTTGGCAAGGAGGCGCGCTACCGCTGCGCCACTTCCGCTCCTGACCTGGTGCCGAGGGCGGGATTTGAACCCGCACGCCCTTGCGGGCACCGCCCCCTCAAGGCGGCGCGTCTGCCTATTCCGCCACCTCGGCACGGGCGGCCAATTACTAAGATAGCGTCCTTGGCCAACATGTCAATCCCCAGGGGGCCACAGCTGAGGTGGCCTCGCCACTACCCAGGGCCAGAGAGGCCCCCGCCTCGCTAGGGGGAGATGGACGGCGCCTGGCCAGCAAATCTAGAATAGAACCCGAGGGGAGTCGCCAAGGGCAAAACTCCCCGTTCACGCCAGGGGCGACACCGCCTCATAAGGTGCCATCTGCCTTGTGGCCCAAGAGGAGGGGTGCCGGAGCGGCTGAACGGGGCGGTCTCGAAAACCGCTAGGGGCCCCGTGCCCCTCGTGGGTTCGAATCCCACCCCCTCCGCCACGAGAGGCAGGGGCTTGCACACCGGAGGGGTGCCGGAGCGGCTGAACGGGCGCGCCTGGAGAGCGCGTGTGCCTCACCATGGGCACCGTGGGTTCGAATCCCACCCCCTCCGCCACAACATAAGACCCCATAGCCGCTAAAGCCGCTAACGCTTAAAGGGGCAGACAGGGAAGGGTCAAGAGGGATTCCTGGATAGGTTAATTTTGGCTCCCCGGGCAGGACTCGAACCTGCAACCTGGCGGTTAACAGCCGCCCGCTCTACCATTGAGCTACCGGGGAGCACATACGATGCTGGCTGCGGAGCCAGGATTCGAACCTGGACCAAGGGATCCAAAGTCCCCTGTGCTACCGTTACACCACTCCGCAGCCCGAATTCAGCATATCCCCTCTTGGTGCCGGAGGCCGGACTCGAACCGGCACGAGGGCGGCCCCTCAGCAGATTTTGAGTCTGCCGCGTCTACCTGTTCCGCCACTCCGGCCTCGCCGTCTTTTATTATAGCCCGCATCCTCCACTGGGCAAGGACGGGCCTTGACAGGGAGACGGCAGGGCCTTAGCCTCCCCTCTTGGCGACGACCTGCTGGAGGACGCTATGCCCAAGATCCGCAAGCACATCGATATCGAGGCACCACCAGCACGGGTCTTTGCCGAGGTGGCAGACCCGGCTAGGCAGGTGGAGTGGGCCCTACCCTGGCGGGAGGTGGAGCTGCTGGAAGGCGACGGCATCAGCCAAGGCAGCGTCCAACGGTGGCTTTTCAAGGTGGGGCCCCGCTCCTACCTCCTGGAGACGGTGGTGAGCGAGTCCCGCCAGAACGAGACCTACGCCCGCCAAGTCCGGGAAGGGGGGCTGGCGTTACGGGAGCGGTTCTTCATCCTCCCCCAGTCGGGGGATGTAACCAGGCTGGAGTGGGTGGTGGAGTATGAGCCCCCCATGGGCATGCTGGGCCGCGTCCTGGATGCCCTCCTCCTCCACCGCGTCTTCCAAAACGACATGGAGACCTCCCTGGAGCGGCTGAAGCGACGACTAGAGGCCTAGCCCCTGGGCAGGCCTAGGCCCCGCAGGGCGATGAGGTCCCGTTGCACCTCCGAGGTGCCCGCCCCGATGGTCTCCTGCACCGCCGAGAGGTAGCCGTGGGCCACCGCCCCCGACCATACCGCCCACGGCGACCCCTCCCTGAGGGCTCCATAGGGCCCCAGAAGCCCCACCGCCACCTGGTAAAGCCTCTGGGCCAGCTCGGAGTTGAAGAGCTTGACCATGGCCGCCTTCGCCCGAAAGTCCTCCCCCCGTCCATAGGTGTCGACAGCCCTGTAAAGGAGGAGCCTAGCTACCTCGAAGCCGATGGCCAGGTCGGCCAGCCGCTGGCGGGCCAGGGCCCGCAGGGGGCCCAGATGGCGCCCTCTGGCCCACCGCAGCAGCCCCTGAAACAGGCGCCAGTGCAGGAAGACGCGGTAGACGGTGATGCGCTCTACCCCCAGGGCGGAGGTGAGGATCTGCCATCCCTTGTTCTCCTCCCCTAGGCAGGCCTGCCTGGGCACCTCCACCCCATCGAAGATCACCTCGTTGAACCAGTGAAGGCCCAGGAGGTTATAGAGGGGGCGCACAGTGACCCCTGGTACGCGCATGGGCACCAGGAGGAGGGAGATGCCCCGGTGCTTGGGGGCCTCAGGGTCGGTCCTGGCCACCAGAAGGCAATAGTCGGCATCCTCCGCCCCGCTGGTGTATACCTTGCGCCCGTAGATGCGGTAGACATCGCCGTGGGCCTCGGCGCGGGTCTGGGCGGAGGCCAGGTCAGAGCCGGCCTCCGGCTCCGTATACCCCAGGCACCATACCTCTTCACCACGAGCCATGGCCGGCAGGTGCCGCCTTTTCTGCTCCTCACTGCCAAAGGCCATGATCATGGGGGCGATGATGGTGCGGCCTAGGGCATCGCTGGCAGGCGCCCCGTGGAGGGCCATCTCCTCCTCCACCAAGAACTGGTCCAGGAGGGGACGGCCCTGGCCTCCATACTCGGGGGGCCAGCTGACAGCCAGCCACCCTCGCTCCCCCATCTTGCGCTCCAAATCCCGATGATGGAGATACCCCGGGGGGACAGGCACCGGGTCAGTGTCGTGGCCGGCCCCCGTCTCCTGGGCCAGCCAGCGGCATACCTCCTCCTTGAGGGCCCGCTGGGCCGGACTCAGACGAAAGTCCATCGCCCCCAGTTTACTACCTTTTAACATCCCTGTAACCTCTTTCTCTTGACCCCACACCCCCTTTGAGCTTCAATTGTGAATTGAAGGGACGCATAGCAGAAATAGAAGATGTCAATATCAGTCCGATGAGAGATAAGGGGGCGTTATGTGGTCGTTGCAGATATGTGGTGCTGGGCGGGCGGGGGATGGTACCAACACCTCCGTCCAGTTGTTAGGCCAGGCTCTGAAGGATGTGGGGGCCTGGGTCTTCATCTGGCGGGATGAGGTTTATTCCAACATACAGACGCGGGACAGCGCCTTCGGCATGCGGGCCGCCGACGCCCCCATATATGGGCCTGACGACTTGTTCGATGCGCTAATAGCCTTCGACGCCGGGGCGCTGGAGGACTGGACCCACGAGGGCAGGGTGCCACCCGTGGAGCGACTGCGGGCAGGCGGGGTCCTTATCTATGACTCGTCGGCCAGGCTGGAGTATCCCAACACCGGCCACGAGATACGGGAAGATTTAGTGGCCCACCTGCGGGAGGCCAAGGCCCTGCGCGTCTTCGGTGCCCCCTTCGGCCAGATGGCCAAGGACCAGCTCAAGAACTATATCGTGCGCAGCACCATCGCCGTGGGCGCCCTGGCTTATCTCATGGCCATACCCCTCTCCGTGCTGGAGGGGCGGTTCCAGCGCCTCTTCCGAGATGAGCTCCTGACCATAAACCTGGAGGCCCTAGCTCTTGGGTACCGCTACGCTCAGGAGCATGGCTGGCATGCGCCGGACCTGGCCCTGCCCGTGGGAACCCTCAAGGCCGGAGAACGCCAGCTCATCATGGGCAATGAGGCAGTGGCCCTAGGCTCCATCGTCGCGGGGTGCCGCTTCTTCGCCGGGTACCCCATCACCCCTGCCTCGGAGGTCTTGGAGTATATGGCCGAGAAGCTCCCCCAGCTCGGGGGGGTGGTGGTGCAGGCCGACAGCGAGATGGCTGCTGTCCACCACGTCATCGGCGCCAGCATCGCTGGCTGCCGCGCCATGACCGCCACCGCCGGCCCTGGCTTCTCCCTGATGCAGGAGGCCATATCGGCCGCTGGCATGACGGAGACGCCCGTAGTCATCGTCGTGTCACAGAGAGGAGGGCCGGCCACCGGCCTCCCCACCAAGGTGGGGCAGGAGGACCTCAACGAGACCATCTTCGGTGGCCATGGCGACTTTGCCCGCATCGTCCTCTCCCCCACCGACCCGGAGGATGCTTTCTACCTCATGGGCACAGCCTTCAACCTGGCAGAGCGCTACCAGTGCCCGGTGTTCGTCATCTACGACCAGGTCTTCGCCCAGTCCTACTTCACTACGCCGCCCCTGGACCCCACCCGCTTCACCATCGACCGCGGCAAGCTCATCGCACCTTGGACAGGGCACTGGGGCAACGGAACCTACCGTCGATACCGGCTCACGCGGGATGGCATCTCCCCCAGGGCCATCCCGGGGACGCCGGGCATCACCACCATCTACTACAACAGCAACGAGCACAACGAAGAGGGATACATCACCGAGGAGATAGCCATGCGGCGGGCCATGGTGGAGAAGAGGGTGCAGAAGCGCATAGCCCTCATAAGGGGCGACCCAGAGCTACCCCCGCCGCGGGTGGTAGGCCACCCCGAGGCCAGCATCGGGCTTATAGGTTACGCCTCCACATGGGGGCCGGCAGTGGAGGTGGTGCAGCGGCTCCTGGCCCAAGGTCGCCCGGCCAAGCTCATGGCCCTGCGCACCCTCTGGCCCTTCCCCAGCCGCGAGGTGAGGAAGTTCGTGGAGTCCTGCCGCGTGGCGTACGTGGTGGAGCACTCGGCGGGAGCCCAGCTACGGGGCCTCGTGCAGAGGGAGGCCACAGGCCCCATGCCCCGTAAGCTCCGGTCCATCGTGCGCTACGATGGGCGGCCCATAACCCCAAGCTATATCATGGCAGCTATGGAGGAGAGGAAGGCATGACTATCGAGACCGTCGCCCGTCCCATAGGTCAGGCCGACATCACCGGCCCCGGTGCGTGGTGGTGTAGCGGTTGCGGCGACTTCGGCGTCACCGCCGCCTTTAAAGAGGTGCTCCTTGAGGTGGTCAATCAACTGGGCATCCCTCTGGAGAGGGTGTTCGTGGTCTCGGGCATAGGCTGCTCCAGCAAGGAGCCGGAGATGCTGCGGGTCAACGCCTATCATGGCCAGCATGGGCGCTCCATCCCCGTGGCCATGGGCCTGGCCCTGGCCAACCCGCAGCTGGTCATCGTGGACTTCGGTGGCGATGGCGACACCTATGGCATCGGCATGGAGCACTTCATTCACGCCTGCATCAAGAACGTCAACATGACTTTGGTGGTCATGAACAACCAGGTCTATGGGCTCACCAAGGGACAGGCCTCCCCCACCGGCCACCTGGGCCTTAAGACCAGCTCCACCCCGTATGGCAAGGCCATCCGCCCCGTTAACCCCCTCAAGCTGGCCATCGCTGCGGGGGCCGCCTTCGTGGCGCGGGGCGTCTCCTGGAGGAAGAAGGAGCTGGCCCAACTCATGCGCCAGGCCATCCTCACCAAGGGGTTCGCCCTGGTAGACGTCTTCTCCCCATGCGTCACTTACCACCGGGAGCCGGGCTACCGGGGCAGCGGGGCCATCGTCGACTGGTACCGCCTCAACTACGTCCTGGACATCAAAGAGGCATGGGAACGTATGCGGGACCAGGTGTTCACCGAGGAGGAGAGGAAGCGCCTCCCCGCCGACTACGACCCCACGGACCCGGAGGCTGCCCTCATGGCCCTACGCCTCATCGAGGCCGCAGCCAAGATGGGTCGCGAGGTGACGGGCCTCCTCCTCATCGATGAGTCGGCCCCCACCATGGCAGAGGCCCTGGGCATCCCAGCTGAGCGGCCTCCCGCCCTGGCCGACATATCCGTGGAGGCCAACGTGGCTACCTATCGCCAGTGGCTGCAAGAGCTCACCTGATGGCCAGCCCGTGATACCATGGGCCCTGGGCCCATGGTGCAGGGTTCCTTCGACCTGGTGGTCATTGGCGGCGGGGTGGCCGGCTATACGGCGGCCATCTCTGCCATCCGTCACGGCCTACGCCCCCTACTGGTGGAGGAAGGGGAGGTGGGGGGCGTCTGCCTCCACCGGGGATGCATACCCACCAAGGCCCTGTTGGAGGGGGCTAGCGCCCTTGCCGCCGCCCAACGCTGGGGATTCCTCTGCGAGCCACCCAACGCGATATGGGACCGACTCCAACAGGCCAAGGAGCGGGCGGTGGCCCAGGCCCACCGCGACCTCCTGCGCCTGCTGGAGAAGCACCGCGTGCCCGTGGCCAGAGCCAGGGCCCGCCTGCTGGGGCAAAAGCGCGTGGCCCTTAGCGACGGGCGCCAAGTGGAGGCGAGGTGGGTCGTTCTGGCCACTGGATCCCGACCGCGTCAGCTCCCAGGCCTCCCCATCGATGGGCGCCGTATCCTCACCAGCGACCACCTTTTATCCCTCCCCTCGCCCCCCTCTGATCTCCTCATCGTCGGAGGTGGGGCGGTGGGGCTGGAGTTCGCCTCTCTCTTCCTAGACCTGGGGGTACGGGTGACGTTGGTGGAGGTCATGCCCCGTCTCCTGCCATCGGAGGACGAAGAGGTCTCCCAGGTACTCAGACGGGCCTTAGAGCGAAGGGGCGCCCAGGTCTTCACGGAGGCCAACCTGGTGCCAGAGGCCACCATCCCGAAAGAGGAGGGGGTGGAGGTAACGGTGGAGGTAAAGGGGGAGCCACGGCGCCTAAAGGTGAGCCATGTCTTGGTGGCTGTGGGGCGCGTGGGCAACGTGGAGGACCTGGGCCTGGAGTCCACTGCTGTGCAGGTGAAGGGGGGCTTCATAGCCGTGGACGATGGGCTACGCACAGCCCAGGGAGACGTCTACGCCATCGGCGATGTGGCAGGGGCCCCCCTGCTGGCCCATAAGGCGGCAGCAGAGGCGGCGGCAGCTGTAGCTGATATGGTGGGTGTTCATCAAAAGCCTTTGGACCGCCGCTGCATCCCCCGCGTGGTCTACACGCGCCCCCAGGTGGCTGCTGTGGGCCTCACTGTGGAGGAGGCCGTCCGCACCGGTCTGCACGTGCGCGCCAGGCGCCTCTCGTTGCGTATCAACGCCATGGCCGCCCTGCGCGGGGAGCAGGAGGGGTTCATAAAGCTGGTGTACGATGCCGACACAGGGCAGGTGTTGGGGGTACATACCCTGGGCCCCCAGGCAGAGGAGCTCATCGGCGAGGCCGCCCTGGCCATGGAGGCAGGCATCCATGTCCAGCAGTGGGCCCAGGTGGTCCATCCCCATCCCTCCATCGCCGAGACCCTGGGCGAGGTGGTGCGCATGGCCCACGGCTCCAGCATCCTCCTCTGATGAGACCATGCAGGTACGCCCCGAAAGGAAGCCGCCTTGGTTCAAGGTGCAGGCCACCATGGGCCCCCCGTTCCTGCACCTCAAGGCACTGATGCGGAACCTGGGGCTGCACACGGTGTGTGAAGAGGCGCGTTGCCCCAACATCTTCCAGTGCTGGAGCGAACGAACAGCCACCTTCATGATCCTGGGCGACGTGTGCACCAGGCGGTGTTCCTTCTGCGCCGTGGCCCATGGCCGGCCACGGGCCCTGGACCTACTGGAAGCCAAGCGGGTGGCGGAGGCCGCCCGCCGCTTAGGTCTCCAACATGTGGTCATCACCTCCGTCGCCCGCGACGACCTTCCCGATGGCGGGGCCTCCGCCTTCGCCGCCTGCATTGAGGAGTGCCGCGCCCTGGTGCCAGGATGCCAGGTAGAAGTGCTGATCCCGGACTTCCAGGGCTCTCGGGAGGCCCTGGCCACAGTGGTCAAGGCCAGGCCCCACGTCCTAGGCCATAACGTGGAGACGGTTCCCCGCCTTTACGCCCGCGTACGCCCAGGGGCCCGGTACGAACGCTCCCTCGAGCTGCTACGGCAGGCCAAGGCCATGGCCCCCGACCTGATCACCAAGTCCGGCCTCATGGTGGGCCTGGGGGAGACGTGGCCGGAGCTGCGCCAGGTCCTGCATGAGCTGCGACAGGCAGGGGTGGACATCGTCACCATTGGCCAATACCTGCGTCCCACCCTCCACCATCGGCACCTGCCGGTGTCCCGATATTACAACCCCGAGGAGTTCGAGGCCCTTCGTCAGGAGGCCCTTTCCATGGGCTTTGCCGCTGCCGCATGCGGCCCCTTGGTGCGCTCATCCTACCGTGCCCACCGCCTGACCCAAGAGGTCATGGCCTCCCGGCCCCCGTCAGGCAGCGCCGCATGAAGGCCGCCAAGCGGGCAGCCACGGGGGCAAACCCTAACGCCCAGAAGTGGTCGGCCCCAGGCACCACCACGAGCTCACACCTCTCCCCCAGCTCCCGCGCCCACTCCTCCAGCGCCCGGGGAGGAGCAAAGGGGTCCCTCTCCCCCCCAACGATGAAGACAGGCGCGCCTAGGGCTACCAGGGATGCCACGTCCACCATGCCTACCGGTGGGGCGATCAGGGCCAGGGCCTTCAGTCCCTGGAGGCGGGGGGCGGCCGCCGCCGCCACCGCCGCTCCGAAGGAATAGCCGGCAAGCCCCAGCGGCGCCCCCTCCGCCAGGCGCTGGGCCACATCTGCCGCCGCCAGCACGTCCTCTTGCTCCCCCACCCCCTGTTGATGAAGGCCACCGCTGCGCCCTGTCCCGCGGAAGTTGAAGCGCAGGGCCACCATCCCCGCCCCTGCCAAGGCCTGGCAGGTGGCCACCACTACATGGTTGTCCATATCCCCTCCATATAGGGGGTGTGGGTGGCAGACTACCACCGTCCCCAGGGGCCGGACCTGCGGGACGTGCGCTATACCCTCTAGGGTGATGTCGCCGCACGGGATGGCTACCGCCCGCTCTTCCACAGGACTCCCTCAAGGGGCAGTAGCGCCCGACTGCAAGAGCTGACGCTTCCTCGCCAAAGACTCCAGGGTGTGTAGGTAGGACTGCAGGAAGAGCTCCACCCCCTGGGCCTCCAGGCGAACGGCCACCTCTTCCAGATCCACACCTAGGGAGCGCAGACGCTCTACCACCGCCCGCGCTTGCTGGACGCCCTGTGTGAGGGTGACCTCCGCTCGGCCATGGTGGCAGAAGGCCTCCAGGGTTACTTGGGGGACGGTGTTAACGGTATGAGGGCCGATGAGCCCCTCCACATACATCACGTCCGAGTAGCGGGGATTCTTGGTGCTGGTACTGGCCCAAAGGAGCCTCTGGGGCCTGGCCCCCATCTCGGCCAACCTGCAGAACCGAGGGTGCGAGACGATGGCCAGGAAGCGCTGATAGGCCATCTTGGCGTTGACGATGCCCGCTTGCCCCAGTAAGGTGTCTACCTCCGGACCCAACTCCCCACGGCGGGCCTCCAGCTCCTGGTCCACCAGGGTGTCCACCCGGCTGACGAAGAAGCTGGCCACTGAGGCCACCCGGTGGAGGGGCTCGCCGGAGGCCAGGCGGGCCTCCTGCGCCCGGATGTAGGCCCAGGCCACCTCCTCATAGCGGGCGACGCTGAAAAGGAGGGTGACGTTGATGTTGATCCCCTGCCGCAGGCACTGCTCCACCGCCAATAGCCCCTCGCGGGTGCCTGGGATCTTGATCATCACGTTGGGGCGGTCAATGCGCTGCCACAGGGACTCCACAGCGGCCACGGTGCCCTTAGCATCATAGGCCAGGGCCGGCGACACCTCCACAGAGACGTATCCGTCCTCACCTTGGGAAGCATCGTACACCGGCCTGAGGACGTCCGCCGCCCAGCGCACATCGTGCACCACCAACTCAGTGTATATCTCCTCGTCTGTCAGCCCTTGCGAGGCCAGGGCTTCTATCTGGCGGTCATAATGGTGGCCTTCGCTTATGGCCTTGTCGAAGATGGTGGGGTTGGTGGTGACGCCGCGGATACCATAGTCCCTCACCAGACGTTCCAGTTCCCCACTCTCCAGCAGGCCCCGATGGATGTTGTCGTACCACAGGCTCTGGCCCAGACGACGCAGCACCTCGCCAGGGTTCATCATGAGCCCACCCTCCCCCGCTGGCACGATGCCTCTTCAAGCGCTACTACCTTGGCCAGGCGGCGGCGGTACCGCTCGTCCTCACTGAAACGGGCGCTAACGAAGGCCCGCACCAGCTCCACAGCCAGGGCGGGCCCCACCACGCGCGACCCCAGACAGAGGACGTTCATGTCATCGTGCTCCACGCCTTGGCGGGCGGAGTAGATGTCGTGGCAGACGGCGGCCCGGATGCCCCGTAGCTTGTTGGCAGCGATGCTGGCCCCCACGCCGCTGCCGCAGATGACGATGCCCCGCTCCGCCTCCCCCCGCTGTATGGCCTCCCCTACCGCCCGCGCATAATCGGGATAGTCCACCGACTCGTTGGAAAAGGTCCCCAGGTCCAGGACGTGGTGCCCCTCCCTCTGCAGCTCGTCCACTATGATCTGCTTGAGATGAAAGCCAGCGTGATCAGCTGCTACCGCTATCCGCATGGCCCCCCTCCATCCCCTCCTAGCTTAACCGTCAACACCCCCATTGGCAAGAGGTATCCATTCATGAGATGATGCGCCTTACCTGTTATGCCATATGCCAAGGCAGGGAGGGCGAGGACAAGACCCCAGGCCCACCCCCCCAGGACGTCGCTAGGCCAGTGGACGCCCAACCACACGTTGGGAGGGCCCGATAGGGGGATGAGGAGGGCGGACCACACCACGGTCACACCTCTCACCAGCCCCGGCCACATACCTCCTATGGCCAGGCCCAAGAGATAGATATAAAGGGCGGTGGGGCTCATGACGTGGCCTGCGGGGAAGCTGGGGCTCGTGTAGGAGGCCCGCAGCTCGGCCAGGGGAGGGCCTGGCCGGGGCCTGTCCACCCCCTCCTTCAGCCCCCACTGCAGGAGGGGCAGGGCCACGAGCAGGCACAGTAGGGCGATGGCCTGCCGCTTCCGCCCCATGATGGCTAACGCCGCCACCATCACCCCGCCTGTGGCCAACACCACCTGGGTGGTAGTTATGGTCCTTATAACCTCAGAGGCCAACTGGCCGGGCAAGGGCTGACGTTGAAGCCAGCGCAACACCGCCCCATCGCCGGGAAGCGGAGTGATGCGGGCAGCCAGCACCGTCAGCGCCAGGGCCATCCCCAGGCCCATGGCCCAGACGACCCCAACGAAGGCGAAATACCTACCCCTCAACGCAGGCCCGCCAGAAGGGCACCGATAGCTTCCACCACCAGGGAGGCCAGAGCGCGGCGCCTCTCCTCGGCATCCTCCTGAGGTGGACGCCGCATGAGAGAGTCTAAAAAGGCCCCCAAGATGAGGGAGATGATCTGGCGCGATAGACGGGCAGGGTCGGCATCGCCCAGCTCTCCCCGCTCCTGGAACCTACCCAGGACGACGCTGAGGGCCCTCTCCCATCTGTCCACCAGGCGCCGATACTGGTCGCCCATGGCCTCGTCCCCGGCCAACCCTTCGAGGACGATGAGGCGGAGAAAATCGCGGTGGCTATCCATGATCTCCACCGCCCGCCGGGCCACGATGGCCAAACACTCCCTCAAGGATGCCGTGGGTGCTAACTGCTCCAGGTTCTGCAGATGGCTTATGAACCCCTTCTCCTCCACCAGGGCCTCCAGAAGCTCCCTTTTGGAGGAGAAGTGATAGTAGATGGCGGCGTCGGTGATGCCCACGTGGCGGGCGATGTCCCTTACGGTGGTACGCGTGAACCCCCTTTGGGAGAAAAGGCGTAATGAAGCCTCCAGGATCTGCCTACGGGTGGCAGAGCCGCCCCTGTCAGCTCGTCCTTGCTCCCCCACCGCGCAACGCCCTCAGCCGTATACCGCCCTACGATAAGTATGTAGGCGCACCCCCTATCAAGTCAAACGAGGCCGCGAGCGGAGCATATCCCGTGTCGCCTCCAGGGCCTGACGGAACACCCCCTCCCTGCCTTCACGGGTGACCAGGAAGAGGCGGACGTCCGGCCGCCCCTTGATGGCATCGGCAAATGGATGGGACGTCAACATCACCGTCCCCAGCACAGGATGCCCTCCCTGCAGGACAGAGAGGATCGCCTGCCGAAAGAGGGGGGACAGGAGCTCCATTTTGCCGATTTCGTCCACCACCACCAGATGCCCTTGGCGGGCCGCCTCCAGCACAGCAGCGACACCAACTTCCTCAAGGGCCTCCAGGGCCACCCCATAACGAGAGACGCGGCGGGGCCCCTTCAAGTCCACCGAAGCCAATAGGGCCTCCCGCCCGTCCAGGGTCACCAAGCGAAAACCCCAACGCTTGCCGGCGCGGCGCACCTCCTCCGTGTAAAAGCCGCCCGCTGGCACCCCCAGGGCCTCCACCACCCTCATGACGAGGGTGGTCTTGCCACATCCTGGGGGGCCAGTGAGGAGGACAGCAGGCATCAGTAGTGCGACATACCCCCCTCCTCGCCCTGGACTAGGGCGCGCACGGGCACGGTGATGGACACGGTGCCTGCCTTCTCGAATCGCAGCTCCAAGTTGACCTTATCGCCAGGGCGCAGCTCCCGTTGCATGTCCATCAGCATAATGTGGAGGCCGCCCGGGTGGAGAGCAGCCCAGGACCCCGCCCGCACCGGTATGCCCTGCACCGGCTCCATAGCCATCTGATCGCCGCGCATGACGGTGGTATGGAGCTCCACGCGGGCTACATCGGTGCTGGCTGCTACCAGCATATCGTCGGCATCCCCGGTGTTGCGGATGGCCAAGTATACTGCCCCTTGTTTTAGCGCCACCCTAGCCCAGGGGTCATATATCTCCAAGGGGCCCACCTTGGCCACCGGCTCCAACCCCCCACCACCGCAAGCGCCCAGCATCATAGCCACGGCCAGAAATAGGCCTATGATTATACCTCTCTTCACGAGCGTCCCCCCTATCATCTCGAGTGTCGTCCCGGCACCTGCTGCCTTCACACCCTCATGGCGGCACCTCCACCATCGTACGAATGTCGTGCAGAAACGTGTCCACGCTCACACCAAAGGGGTAGATGACACGGGCTAGGTTATCCTTCCCGTAGGCGATGACGAAGCCTATATGGTTAACGCTGTAGCCCCCCTCCTTTAGGGGCACCTTCTCGGGGGGGCTCCAGCGAGCGCCGAGGGCCCGCCGGCCTGCCTCATTGATCTCCTTCAGGGTACCTGTCAGCCCGATGAAGGAAGGGCTAAACAGGTCCAGCCACTGACGCAGCCTCTCCGGCGTATCCCTCTCCGGGTCCACAGTGACCATCACCACCTTCACCTGATTCCGCACCTTCTCCGGGAGCTTGCGGAGGGCGGAGGCGATGTTGGCCATATGGGCCGGGCAGACATCCGGGCAATATGTGTAACCGAAGTAGAGAAAGGTCACGTAGCCTTGAGTCTCCTCCTTAAAGGAGAAAGGGCGGCCAGAGGTGTCGGCGAGAGTGAAATCAGGCTTGGGCCACGGCTCCGCCAACATGGCGCCCAGGAAGGGGCGCTTGGAGAGAGGGGTGCCGTCGATGATGACCTCGGAGGAGGGCTTCCCCCCGCCGCAAGAGGCCAGGGCCAGGGACAAGGCCAGGGCTATGGTTGCCCATACAAGCCGCCGCATCTTCTCACTCCTCACCGCTCCCGAAACCAGCCATCTATGGTGACATTTCACAGCAAAAACCCTCCAATCCCTACCCCAGCATAAACACGCCGCGCCGTAAAGACAAGGGTATTTACGAAGCAACCAAAAGGGCCCCACGCATGGTCACTACCACCGCCCAATGGAAGCCCACGGGGGCCGATAGCCCACCCGTCCGCAGTCGGAGGATGCTCAGCACGAGGGAGCCCGCAGCCACCCCTATCAAGGCAGCCAATTGGGCCAGCCAGAACAGGGCCGGGACATGGCCCACGGCTGTGGCCCTGATGGTGCGATAGTTGACGACCAGATGCCACAGGGCGAAGGCCAGGGAAA
Source organism: Dehalococcoidia bacterium (assembly GCA_032249735.1). Lineage (GTDB taxonomy): Bacteria > Chloroflexota > Dehalococcoidia > SM23-28-2 > HRBIN24 > JAVVHA01. Next base: position 50,257 of record JAVVHA010000008.1, read on the forward strand.
CCCATGCCACCCCTCTCACCACCCCCCAGGATCTAATGGCGAGGGCCTGTAGGATGCCCCGAAACAGCAGCTCCTCGAACAGGGAGGTGGCCAAAGGCTGGCGCACTAGGGCCCAGAGGAGGAAAGCTCCCAGCCCCCTAGCTTCCTCCCCCTGATAGCCCACCTGGCCACCGGGGATACCGAGGGGGAATAGGAGATAGGCAGCCATGGGGGCAGCCAGCATGACCCCCACGCCTACGCCCAGAAGCCCATGACGCCACCACCCCCTTTCCCCCAGGCCTATTTCGCCAAGACCGAGGCCTGCCACCCTGCGGGCCCAGGCCAAGGCAAATCCCAGGAGGGCCAATTTCACGCCCACCAGAGCCCAGCCCTCATCCCCCATCGCACCTCCAGGGAGGGCTAATAAGGCGTTGCCCACCACCACCAAAACCAGCCCCAAGGCCAACGCAGGCCAGGAGGGCTGGGCGGGGCTCTGGCCTTGCCAAAAGCCCTGCATTGCACCTCCTCCACGGGTGCCGATTATTATATAGGTTGACCTGCCAACGAAGACGGAAAGGGTGCAGTCCCATAGGAGGCGAGAGAGCATGGGCCCTTTGAGCAATTTGCGGGTTATCGAATGTGGCCACCTGGTTTCAGCGGCCTATGCCGCTAAACTCCTGGCCGATATGGGGGCAGAGGTCATCAAGGTGGAAGAGCCCCAGGGCGACCTCTCCCGTGCCTGCGGCCCCTTCCCCGGCGACGAACCCCATCCCGAAAAGAGCGGCCTCTACCTCTATCTCAACTGCAACAAGAAGGGCATCACCCTGGACCTCACCCATCAGCGCGGGCAGGAGCTGCTAAAACAGCTGGTGGCTCAGGCCGACGTCCTCATCCACAATTACCCGCCCCCGCAGATGGGCGCCCGCGGTCTAGACTATGCTTCCCTATCGCGTGTGAACCCGCGCCTCGTGATGGCCTCCATCTCTCCTTTCGGCCAGGAGGGGCCTTATAGGGATTACAAGGCCTACGACCTAAACGTCATGGCCGCCGGCGGGTGGGCCTGGATCAACGGCTGGCCCGGCCACCCCCACGAGCCCCCTCTGCGGGCCTACGGCTACCAGACGGAGTATCAGGCCGGCGTCACAGCGGCCATGGTGGTGATGGCCGCCCTCCTGGCCCGTCTGCGCACCGGCCGCGGCCAACACATCGATGTCTCGGGCCAGGAGGTGGTAGCCTCCATGCTGGAGATGACTTATGTCTTTTGGCCTTATATGCGCATGGTGGCCGTGCGCTGGGGAGAGCGCCCCATCCATCCGGTGGACTTCTTTCAGTGCAAGGATGGGGGCTGGATCTTCGTGCTGTGCGTTGAAGAGCACCAGTGGCAGAGCTTTGTAGAGCTGATGGGCAACCCGGAGTGGGCCAAATGGGAGGTATTCGGCAACCGCCTCCTGCGGGCCCAGAACTACGATGCCCTCCGCCCCCTGCTGGAGCAGGAGGTGCGCAAATGGACGGTTGACGAGCTGTACAGGGCGGCCAACGAGCGCAAGATCCCCTTCGCTCCCGCCTCCACCATGGGCGACCTTCTGCGCTCAGACCACCTGCGGGCACGGGGCTTCTTTGTGACCATCGACCATCCGGTGGCCGGGCGGTACGAGTATGCCGGCGCTCCTTATAAGTTCAGCCGCACTCCCTGGGAGCTGCGGAGCCCAGCACCCACGCTAGGCCAGCACAATGAGGAGGTGCTGCAGGGCCTCTTAGGCCTAAGCGAGACAGAGATAGACTCCCTGAGGCAGGAAGGCATCATCTCATAAGGAGGTGAGGCCATGGCAGAGCATGGCAAGGGCCCTTTGGCGGGCATCAGAATAGCGGACTTCAGTTGGGTTTGGGCGGGGCCCTTCTGCACCCTTCAGCTGGCCCACTTGGGGGCGGAGGTCATCAGGGTGGAGTCCATGCGTCGAATCTGCGTCACCCGCATGCTCCCGCCCTGGGCGGAGGACCGGCGGGACCCCAACACCGCCGGGTACTTCAACCAGTATAACCAGGGCAAGCGCAGCATCCTCTTGGACCTGGCCAAGCCGGAGGGGGCCGATCTGGCCAAGCGCTTGGTGGCCATAAGCGATGTAGTGGTGGAGAACTTCTCGGCAGGGGTCATGGAGCGGTTTGGCCTTGGGTATGAAGAGCTGAGGAAGGTGAAGCCTGACATCATCATGATCAGCATGTCGGGCTATGGGCAGACGGGCCCCTTGCGCGACTACATCTCCTATGGCCCGGCCCAGGTGCCCATGGCTGGGTTCTCCACCCTGACCGGCTATCGGCATTGGGACCGGCCCATGCACCTAGGCCTCTCCTATGGCGACCCCAATGCCGGCCTGCACGCTGCCTTTGCCATCCTGGTGGCGTTGTGGCACCGCCACCACACAGGGGAGGGCCAGTACATCGACATGTCCCAGTGGGAGTCCACCATCGCCCTGGTGGGCGATGCCCTATTGGGCCAGCAGATGAACGGTCGCCAGCCCCCCCGCCTGGGCAACCGCGACCCCATCATGTCCCCCCATGGTATCTTCCGGTGCAAGCCCGCCGAGCCGGGGACCCTGCCCGAGGGGCTGTTGCCTGAGGACCGCTGGATAAGTATCGCCTGCCGCACCGATGAGGAGTGGCGAGCCCTCTGTCAGGTCATGGGGCGGCCGGAGCTGGCCAGCGACCCCCGCTTCGCCACCCTGGAGGCCCGCAAGGCCAACGAGGACCTATTGGAGCGCATTGTGGAGGAGTGGACCATCACCCAGGACCCATGGGAGGCCACCCGCAAGCTGCAGGAGGCAGGGGTGGCGGCCTTCCCGCCCCTATGCAATAAAGAGCTGGCCGAGGACCCCCACCTCAATGCGCGCGGCTACTTCGTGGAGAGAGAGCATCCAGTGGTGGGGGTACGCAAGCACGGCGGCATCCCATGGCGTATGAGCGATACCCCATGTGAAGTGTGGCGTGCAGCCCCCGTCATGGGCCAGGACAACGAGTATGTCTTCCGTCATCTCTTGGGCCTCAGCCAGGAGGAGATAGAGAGGCTCCAGCAGGCGCAGGTCATCTACTGAAGGCCTGCTCCATCCACGTGGCCAGCCGGGCACTGGAAGGCAAAGGAGCGACCCAGTGCGGCCGCTCCTTAGTGCTTAGCTCGGTATAAAACCGCCCTCCGGGTGACTTTCGCTTTTGGCTTCCAGCAGGCTGGCTTTGGGTTGCCCCGCTGCCTGCCCGCTTTCCGCCTCCAGCTACTCCGCCTCCCGGAGGGCACTTTCATATTGCCTCCCCGGGGCGGCGTTGTCAACACCTCCTTCGGACGTTTAATTGGCGTTGTCGGCACGTAGAGACGCCAGGATGGCCAGATAATGTTCTATCTCACCTATAGACCGTTATTCGCTCCTGTTAAGCGAGGAGATGGTGCTTGACGATGGCGATGAAGGGGAGGTTGCGGTAACGCTGGCGGAAGTCGAGGCCGTAGCCCACCACGAACTCATCGGGTATCTCGAAGCCCACGTAGTGGAGGGGGATATCCACCAGACGGCGGGCCCGCTTGTCCAGGAGAGCACAGACCCGCAGGGAGGCGGGGCCCTTGGCCTCCAGGTGGTCCAGGACCTTCCTCAGGGTTATGCCCGTATCCACGATGTCCTCCACCAGAAGGACATGGCGGCCGCGCACGTCCTCGTCCAGGTCCTTGAGGATGCGCACGGCCCCTCCCTGGCCGTATGATGAGATGGCCAGGAAGTCCACGGTGATGGGGATGGTGAGCTGCCGCATGAGGTCAGCCATGAAGCAGATAACTCCCCTTAGCACCCCCACCAGGACGGGCTCCAGGTGGCGATAGTCCTCCTCAATGGCCTTGGCCAGCTCCGCCACCCGCTCCTGCAGCTTCTGGGGGGGTATGAGCACCCGGTCCAGCTCCGGCATATCGTCGGGCCCCAGGGGGCCATAGCCGTACTTGGCCAAGAGGCGGAAGACGTCGCGCCTCTTCAGGAGCTTCACCCTGACCTGGGGATAGAGCTGGCGAAGGAGGCGCACCTTACGGTTCTTCTCAGTATTTAGGCCGCCACGCAGGGTGGTCACCTCCACGTAGAGGTCCAAGTCGGGCAGGTAGAAGTCGGGGGTAAAAGCCTCCACCACCCTATCGCCCTCCCAACGCAGTGGGAAGGAGTGGGGCTCATACTCCCAGCGGATGCCGTAAAAGTCCAGGATGCGGGCCAGCTCCGCTTCAGCGGGATGGGCGAAGGGCTCAGGTGGCCTGGCGTCCTGCCCCTTCGCTCTCTGGGCTTTCTTGGCCATCCCTTCCGCTTTAGCGACTCTTCCCTTTTACATTTTACGCCCAACGGAGGGCCGAGACCATAACCTGTGGTTGCCTCTCCATGAGCGGTGGGATATCATGCGGAGGAGCCACCATGCCGGTGCTCACGGTAGGGGACCTGCGCCTGTACTACGAGGTGCATGGGCAGGGGCCGTGGCTTGTCTTAGCCCACGGGGCGGCAGGGAATCACCTCTCCTGGTGGCAGCAGGTGCCCGTGTTCGCCAAGCGGTACCGATGCGTCATCTTCGACCACCGCGGGTTCGGGCTCTCGCGCAACGGCGAAGGGGAGGTGGAGCCGGCCCGCTTCGTGGACGACTTGGAGGCGCTGCTGGATCACCTAGGAGCCCAGGAGGTGCGGCTGGTGGGGCAGTCCATGGGGGGGCTCACCTGTATGGGCTTTGCCCTGCGCCATCCCGAAAGGGTGCGGGCCCTGGTCATGGCCAGCACCCTAGCGGGGATGCGGCGGCCAGCGTGGCGGGCGGCCAGTGAGGAGGTAAGGGCCTACACCTTGAGGCTGTGGGAGAGACGGCGCCAGGGCATCCGGCGCGCCCTCTCTCCGTCCTTCGCACGCGCCCATCCCCACCTGGCCTTTTTATATAGACAGATCGCCGCCCTCAACCCGCCCCGGCCGCCCGACCTACCCCGCCGCTACCCCATCATCGCCCAGGACCCCGCAGACTTGGCACGGCTGGTGATGCCTGTCCTGTTCATCGTGGGGGAGGAGGACGACCTCTTCCCGCCACCCTTGGTGGAGGTGGGAGTGCAGCTCCTGCCCAACGCCCGTCTGCTGGTGGTGCCAGGTGCTGGCCACTCCGTCTACTACGAGAGGCCCGATGTGTTCAACAGGGCTGTCCTGGAATTCCTAGCGGAGGTGGACGGGGCATGAGGCCTGTGCGGGTCTTCATCCTGGGCCTGGGCTCCATAGGCACAGCGGTGGCCCAGCTCATGCTAGAGGACACCCACTTTCAGGTATGCGGAGCAGCGGACACGGACGCGACAAAGGCCGGCCAAGACCTGGGCCTCCTTTTGGGCCGCGAGAACATGGGCATAGCGGTGGCAGGGCAGGCGGAGGAGGCACTAGCGGCTAGCGCTGCTGAGGTGGTGGTCCATGCTACAGGCTCCTACCTGCCCCAGGTGTACGATCAGCTTGCCCTGTGCATAGAGGCAGGAAAACACGTAGTATCCAGCTGCGAGGAGCTGGCCTACCCCTGGGCCCAATATCCACAACTAGCGCAGGAGCTGGACTCGCTGGCCAGGCGGCGGGGCGTGCGCGTCCTGGGCGCCGGCGTCAACCCGGGGATGGCCATGGACCTCCTCCCCATATTGGCGGCCGCCTCTACCCAAGGGGTGAGGGCCATCAGGGTGAGGCGAGTGGTGGACCTGGGGCAGCGCCGCCCCCAATTGCAGAGGAAGGCTGGGCTGGGCCTCTCGCCCCAGGAGTTCGCAGAGGCAAAAAGGGAGGGGAGGATCGGGCATGTGGGCCTGCGGGAGTCCGCCCACATGGTGGCCGAGGCCCTGGGCTGGGTCCTGCAGGACGTGCAAGAGACGCTCACGCCCGTCCTGGCCAATCGTTATGTGCGGTGCGGCCCCTTGCGCATCGCACCTGGCCAGGTGGTGGGCATCAGGCGCGAGCTGGAGGCCAAGGCCCAAGGGCGTACCGTCCTACATATGGAGCTAATTATGATGGCCGAGCCGCCGGAGGCCATGGACGCCGTGGAGGTGGAGGCCACCCCAAGCCTGAGGTTGGTCGTCCCTGGCGGCCTCCATGGGGACGTGGCCACCGCATCCCTTCTGGCCCGCTGGGCCTGGGTGGTGGCCCGCTACCCTGGCCCCGTGGGCCTGCTGACGGTGCGCGACCTGCCACTGTGGCCACGCGAGATGGAGGAGAGGAAATGAGCATCGCCGAAGAGTATATACGCCTTCACCCACGCTCGGCCCAGCTCTATGAGGAGGCCAAAGTCCTCTTCCCCTCGGGCATCACCCACGATATACGTTATGTGCCTCCCTTTCCCATCTTCGTGGAGAGGGCAGAAAGGGGGCGCAAATGGGACGTGGACGGCCATGAGATGGTGGACCTGGTGATGGGACACGGCGCCCTCTTCCTGGGCCACGCCCATCCGGCCATCGCCCAGGCGGTGGCCACGCAAGTTCGCCTCGGCACCCACTACGGCGCCAGCCACCGCCTGGAGCTAGAGTGGGCGCAGTGGGTCAGAAGGCTCATACCCAGCGCCGAGATGGTTCGCTTCACCAGCTCCGGCACCGAGGCCACCCTTATGGCCATCCGGCTGGCCAGAGCCTACACTGGACGGGACAAGATAGTCAAGTTCGACTACCACTTCCACGGGTGGCACGACGCTGTGATGTCCGCCCGCTATGCCGAGGGGGCCCCCCTGGGCATCGCCGGCATTCCCCAGGACGTCCTGAGGCACACCATCAGCGTGCCCCAAGGCGACGCCCACGCCGTGGAGGAACAGCTCCGGCAGGGGGACGTAGCAGCCGTTATCCTGGAACCCACGGGCGCCTCCTGGGGCACCCTTCCCCTTGCCCCGTCCTTCCTGCAGGACCTGCGGGAGTTGACCCTTCGCTATGGCGTCCTCCTCATCTTCGACGAGGTGGTGACGGGTTTCCGAGTGAGCCCGGGAGGAGCCCAGGCCCGCTATGGAGTCCAGCCCGATCTCACCTGCCTGGCCAAGATCTTGGGCGGGGGCCTCCCCGGAGGCTGCGTGGCCGGGCGGGCCGATGTGCTGAGCGTCATGGCCTTCCGTGAGGACCCCCACTGGGACACGGGGCGGCGGGTCTTCCATCCTGGTACCTTCAACGCCAACCCCCTCTCGGCAGCAGCAGGGGTCACCATGCTCTCCCTCATCGCCGATGGCCAGGCCCATGCCCGCGCCGATGCCCTCACGCGACGCCTCATCATGGCTATGAACGACATCTTGGCGCAGCAAAAGGTGGCCGGCTGCGTGTACGGCCTTAGCTCCTACTTCCACATCGTCCTAGGCAAGGAGTGCCCACGCCCCGAAGGCGACGTGGAGTGGCCCCTCACCGGACGCCTTCTTCCTCCACCTATGCCGCGGCGCCTGGGCCTGGCCCTTAAGCAGGCCATGATCAACCACGGGGTGGACCTCATGGGCCTCGGCGGGGGGTTCCTGTCCGCCGTCCACACTGAGGAGGACGTGGACGCCGTGCTGGAGGCCTTTGCCGCCTCCTTGCACGACATGCGCCGCGATGGCCTCCTCTGAGGGCTTGCCAGGTAGGCTATGATGGAGGCCACCGCCCAGGGCGAAGGGCGCGTCATCGCATACACCAACGTGGGGCATGCCCTGGTGCACGCCTCTGAGGTGACCTATGGCGCCCTCCTTTTGCGTATTCAGGCCGATCTGGGGGCGACGGAGGCCTTCATGGGAGCGGTGGCCAGCGTCTTCGGCTGGGCCTTTGGGGCCACGGCCCTCCCCGCAGGATTCCTGGCCGACCGCTGGGGTCCGGCCAAGGTCCTGGCCTTCACCTTTGCCAGCGCCTGTGGCGCCTGCCTGTTGGTGGCCATGGCCGCCAGCCCCTGGATGCTGGCCCTGGGCATGGCCCTCCTGGGGCTGGCCACAGGGTTCTACCACCCGGCGGGCACCACCCTCATCGCCCAGGGAGTCCGCAGCAGGGGGCTGGCCATGGGGTATCATGGGGTGGCGGGAAACGTGGGCATGGGGCTGGCCCCGGCCATCGCCGGGGGGATAGCCACCTTGTGGAGCTGGCGGGGGGCGTATGTAGCCTTGGCCGCCTCTGCCGCCGCCCTGGCCCTGTGGGCTTCCCGGCTGCGGGTGAGGCCCCTCGCCATGTGGCAGGAGGGGCGCCACCAAGCGGGCTTTGGCGCGCCCGTGGGCCGGCTCATGGTGGCCCTGCTGGCGGTGTATGTAGGCTCCATCCTCATGGGTATGGTGTACCGGGGATCCATGACCTTCCTGCCCGCCCACCTGCACGAGAAGGCCAGCGCCCGCTTCGCCGACTCCCTCACCACCCTTGTCCTCCTCATTGGGGCATTGGGGCAGTACGCGGGAGGGGCCCTCACCCGGAGGGTGCGCCTGGAGTGGCTGGCGTTCTGGGTGGTGGCCTGGGCCCTGCCCCCACTTGTCCTGGTGGGACTGCTGGGGGGAGGGCCGATGGTAGCGGTGGCGGGGGCCTTTATATTCCTGCACTTCGCTCATCAGCCCATCTTCAACACCCTCATAGCCGATTACTCGCCGCCGGCCCTAGTGGGCAGGAGCTTCGGCCTGGTCTATCTCGCTGCCTTTGGCCTCGGCGGCGCCGGAGGGATCATCGCCGGGGCAATGGTGGACCGGTGGGACACGGGAGCCGCCTTCATCGGCATGGCCGGCGTATGGGCCCTGGCCCTCTTGGCCACGGTGCCCCTCCCGTTCTTGGTAAAGCGGCAGACCCTGGCCCCGAAACTGGCCCATATCGAGCCCGACAACGCATAATGCATTAGGAGGTGCGCCTATGGAGTTTGAGCAGATCCTCTACGAGAAGCGGGACGACGGCATCGCTATCATAACCCTCAACCGGCCGGAGCGTATGAACGCCTTCACCCGTGTCATGCTGGACGAGTGGTACTCCGCCCTCCTGGATGCCCACCTGGACCAGGCCGTGCGGGTGGTGGTGGTCACAGGGGCCGGAAGGGCTTTCTGCGCCGGTGCCGACCTCTCCGGCGGCGCCATCGGCCTGCTGGACCCACAGCGCACCCTGGTGGAGAACCGCAACTTCCTGCGCGACACCGTCCAGCGGATACCGCGCCTGGTGGCCCAGATGGACAAGCCCTACATCGCTGCCGTCAATGGCCCTGCCATGGGGGCAGGCATGGACATGGCTTCCATGGCCGACATCCGCTTCGCCTCCACCACCGCCCGCTTTGGCATGACCTATGTGCGGGTGGGCCTCATCCCCGGCGACGGTGGATGCTGGTACCTCCCTCGCATCGTGGGCATGGCCAAGGCCCTGGAGCTCATCTGGACAGGCGATATCATCGACGCCGAGGAGGCGCTACGCATCGGCTATGTGAGCAAGGTGCTCCCTCCAGAGGAGCTGATGCCCTACACCCTGGATTTCGCCCGCCGCCTGGCGGAAGGGCCGGCGGTGGCCATCCAGCTGGCCAAGCGCCTGGCCTACCGCGCCCTCCACACTGACATCGATGAGGCCTTGGAGGCTGCCCAGCAGGCCATGGTCATCGCCCAGATGACGGAGGACGCCAGGGAAGGCCCCCGTGCCTTCATGGAGAAGAGGCCGCCCAAGTTCAAGGGCCGCTAGAGCCGCCCGAAGAGGCCCCCAGGGCGGCCAGTTGGCGGCTGGCCGCCTCCATCTCCGCCAGCACCGCCTCCGCATCCTTCCCTTTCAGCAGGCGGGGGCGGGCATAGTCCTCGATGATATAAGGCAGGAACTCGACCTTCACCAGGTGGGGCCCATAAAAGGTGTAACGGCCGATGACACCTATGCGCGTCTCCAGGCTCCACATCTGGTCGAAGATGAAATTGCCGTGGGCGTAGACGATGAGCTTGCCCTTGTAGAGCTCCACCGCCTGCACCCAGTGAGGGTGATTGCCCAACACCAGGTCCGCTCCCGCGTCCACCGCCAGGCGGGCTATCTCCTGCGGGTCGTCGGGGGCGATGCCCGGGGCCGGCTGGGGTAGGCGCACATACTCTGCCCCCCAGTGAAAGGCCACCACCAGCACGTCCACCTGCCCATCGGCCTCCCTTATGGCCTGGGCGATAGCCCGGCGGTCAAAATATTCTCCAACCCCGTTGAAGGCCAGGAAGCCAAAAGTGAGGCCCCGTACCTCCTTGACGGCCATGGTGCGGCGATCGGCCCAGGCGATGCCTGCGGCCTGGAGGTGGGCCACCGTCTCCGCCACCCCCTGGGGCCCATAGTCGCCGATGTGATTATTCTCCAGGGTGGCCACATCCACCCCCATGGCTTGGAGGGCCGCTACCACCCCGGGGCGCCCGCAGAAGACATAGCCCGAGTCGTGGTATGGACAGGAGGCGATGAGAGGGGCTTCCAGGTTGACCACCGTCAGGTCGGCTGCTGCTGTCACTTCCTTGACGTCCTCCACAGGATAGAGGAAGTCGTCCCCATGCCGGCGGATGATCACGTCCACATAGCGGGCAGGGATGATATCGCCCGTCGCCACCAAGACACGTAACTCCTGCGGATGGGGCACAGGGCCCAGCTCCAGCGGCGCGAACACCTGCTCCAGGGAGGAGATGGGCGCCGGAGTGGCAACAGGGGTAGGAGACGCGCTCGCCGTAGCGACAGGGGACAGAGCAGCAGGGGTAGGGAAGGCCACCAAGAGGATGTCCTCCTCCTCAGGCCGCAGAGCACAGGCCCAAGCGGTGACGATGAGGGCGGCCACCAGCCAGGCTAGTTGTCCCCGCCCCATAGTTAAGATATATTATGCCCGAGACACGTTTAACGTAAGCGGGAGGATAGACATGGAGTTCAGGTTCGGGCCAGAGGAGGAGGCCTTCCGGCAAGAGGTGAGGGAGTTTCTACGCCAGGAGTGGCCACAGGAGGCCTTAGGGGATGCTGCCGAGAGCCCTCTGGGATATGGCGGAGGCCGCGGCCTGAACGAGATCAAGGCGTTCCAGAAGAAGCTGGCCCAAAAGGGGTGGCTGACCATGGCCTGGCCAAAGGAGTACGGCGGTCAAGGGGCCAGCATCTGGCGCCAGGTCATCTACAACGAGGAGATGGCCTACCATAGGGCCCCCGTACAGCTGGGGGTGGGGCCCGACCGAGTGGGGCCCACCATCATGCTATACGGCACCGAGGAGCAGAAGCAGGAGCACCTGCCGCCCATCGCCCGCGCTGAGGTGATATGGTGTCAAGGCTTCTCCGAGCCAGGGGCAGGGTCCGACCTCGCCTCCCTCCAGACCACCGCCGTCCTGGAGGGCGACTACTTCGTCGTCAATGGCCAGAAGATCTGGACATCCCTTGCCCATGTGGCCGACTGGATGATCCTTCTGGCCCGCACCGACCCCCATGCCCCTAAACACAAAGGCATCTCCTATTTCCTGCTGGACATGAAGACGCCAGGCATCACCATCCGGCCCCTATATGACATGACGGGCCGCCACGCCTTTAACCAGGTATTCTTCGACAACGTGCGCATCCCCCGCAAGAACCTGGTGGGGGAGCTCAACCGGGGCTGGTATGTGGCAGCAGCCACCCTGGACTTCGAGCGCTCGGGCATCAACCGGGTCATGGCTGGCATCCGCACCTATGAGGAGCTGGTCCAGTACGCCAAGGAGACCAAGGTGGGGGGCAGGCCCCTTTTGAGCATGCCACAGGTGCGCCACAAGCTAGCGGAGCTGAAGGTGGAGTTCGAGGTGGGGCGCATGCTGGCGTATAGGGTGGCCTCCATACAGGCTCAGGGCAGGATCCCCAACCAGGAGGCCTCCATAAGCAAGCTCTTCGGCTCGGAGCTGCAGCAGCGGCTGGCGGCCGCCGGGGTAAGCATCCTGGGCCTGGGGGGCCAGTTGCGACCAGGCAGCAAATGGGCACCTCTGGCCGGCCGTCTGGCCGATTATTACCTGGCCGCAGTCTCCACCACCATCGCTGCGGGCACATCGGAGATCATGCGCAACATCATCGCCATTCGCGGCCTGGGCCTGCCCAGGGGATGAGAGGGCCTAGAGGCCTAAGCTAGATATGCCCCTTCCCCAGAGGAGCTATGGCGGACGGGCCCTCGGGTGACCCTATCATCGAATACTTCCGCGACGCCTTCCTCATCGGCAGCGGCGCTACGAGGCTTTACCTGGTGCGTCACGCCCAGTCCCTGAGCAATACAGGCGAGGCAGACATCTCCACCGACCCACCCCTCACGGCGGTGGGGTGGGAGCAGGCGCGGCGGCTGGCCCAGCGCCTGGCCCGCCAGGGCATCGACCTCATATACTCCAGTCCCCAGCGGCGGGCCCTGCAGACGGCTCAAGCCATCGCCGAGGCCACCGGGCTGTCCGTCATGGTGGAGGAGGGGCTTCGGGAGGTGGGCATGGGCACAGGGGGGCTGGACGTGCGCCGCCTGGGGGTGGAGAAGGCGCGGGAGGTCACCAGACGCATCGCCGCCACCATGCGGTGGGATGCCTTCCCCGGCTCCGAGGGGAGCCGGGCCGTCCGCCGACGCGTGCGCGCCACCATCGATGCCATCGCCCGCCGCCATCCAGGCCAACGCATCGTCATCGTCACCCACTTCGGAGTCATCCAGGCCTACGTGAGCATAGTGTTGGGCGTACGCCAGGACCTCTTGTTTTACGTCTTCAACGCCAGCATCACATCGGTGCGGGTGAAGGGCCGAAAGCGGGTGCTATGGCGCCTCAACGATGTGGCCCATCTGGACGGGCTCCCCACCGGCTTCGCAGGCATCTCCTAGCCCAGGGGAGCTAGATGAAGCTAAGCCTTGACAACCCCTCTAGGTGGCAGTAGCCTTCTTTCTGAATTTTGGCGCTGGGGGCCAACATGGCTGGGCCGCTGGAAGGCGTCAGGGTTCTGGACTTCACCATTGCTCAGCAAGGGCCATATGCCGCCCTACTGCTGGCCGAAATGGGGGCTGAGGTCATCAAGGTGGAGGAGCCGGGGCGGGGAGACCTCGCCCGAGCCCTGGCCCGTGACCGTCGCACCAAGTTCAGTTACTATTTCCTGGCCCTGAACCGCAGCAAGAAGGGCATCGCCATCAACTTGAAGCACCCCAAGGGCCGCCAGCTGATACTGGACTTGGCCCGCCACTGCGATGTGGTAGTGGAGAACTTCCGGCCTGGGGTCATGGAGAAGCTAGGGCTGGGCTACGAGGACTTGCGCCAGGTGAACCCCCGCATCATCTATGCCCGGGCCACGGCCTTTGGCACCCGGGGTCCCTGGGGCCACCGCCGAGGCAACGACATTACAGTCCAGGCATCCAGCGGCATCATGAGCGTCACTGGCCTAGAGAGCGACCCTCCCCTGCCGGTGGGGGTGGCCATCGCCGACCACATCGGAGGTCTGACTTTGGCAGTGGGCATCCTGGCTGCCCTCATGGCCCGAGAGCGGACAGGCGTGGGGCAGAAGGTGGAAACGTCCCTGCTGGGGAGCATGGTGGCTGCTCAGTCGCCGGAGCTGACCTATCGTCTGGCCACTGGCCAGAAGCTGGGGCGGGCTGGCTTGGGCCATACCCTGCTGCCCCACCTCTGGCGCGTCTATCGCACCGCCGATGGGTATATGGCTATCGGCGGCGTCCCCCCCGAGCGGTGGCGGGACTTCTGCCAGGCCATCGGCTGGCCAGAATTGGCCGATGACCCCCGCTTTCGGGAGGTGGGGGAGCGGTTGCGCCGCATATCGGAGCTGAATAACCTCCTGGACGAGCACTTCTCCCGGCTCCCCGCCCAGGAGTGGGTGGCCCGCCTGGAAGAGGCCGACCTGCCAGTGGCCCGCGTCTACGATTATGATGCGCTAATACAGGAGCCCCACCTATACGAAAACGCTTACCTGGTGCCCTTCTCCCACCGGCGCCTAGGTGAGATCACTTTGGTCAACTGCCCCATCCACTTCTCAGAGACGCCGGCGGCCATCAAGGGCCCGGAGCCTGAGCTGGGGGAGCACACCCAGGAGGTGCTCTCGCGCCTCCTGGGCCTGAGTCAGGAAGAGATAGAGAGCCTACGGCAAGAGGGGGTCATCTAGCCCCCCGGCGAGTCCAGCCGCCCTGTGTACAGGAGGGGGACGGGGCTAGGCAGGGGGCCGGCCACCACCCCCTCCTGCCTCAGGGAGGCGATCTCCTCGTCGGACATCTTCAGGAGCTGGCGCAGTACGTGGTCTGTGTGCTCGCCGATGGCCGGTGGGGGGCCCTTCACGCCGCCCGGGGTGCGCGATAGCTTCACCGGGGTGTTGGGCACCTTGAGGCGGAAACCCTTGGGATGCTCCACCTCCACCAGCATCTCCCGTGCCGCCACCTGGGGCATGGCCGCCGCCTGAGCGATATTGTTGAGAGGGCCACAAGGGATGCCCATCCTCTCCAGCTCATCCAGCCATTCCTGGGTGGTCCTCTGGCGGAAGGCGTCGGCCAAGATGGGCTCCAGCTCGGCGTGGTGCTTGGTGCGCAGGGCTGGCGTCTCAAAGCGGGGGTCGTCGATGAGATGGGTCAGCCCCAGGGCCACCAGGAGGAGCTCCCACTGGTTCTCCACCCCCCAGCTCAGGGCCACCACTATCCAGCCGTCCTTGGTGGGGAAGGCCTGGAAGGGGGTGGTGGAGGGGTGCCTGGTGCCCAGAGGACCCGGCACCTCCCCCGTGGCGAAGTACCGCACGAAGGCATTCTCCAGGATGGCGATCTGACAGTCCAGCATGCTTATGTCAACCATCTGCCCTTGGCCGCTGCGCTCCCTCTCCTGCAGGGCGGCCAGGATGCCGATGGCGGCGTAGAGGCCGGCGGCGATGTCACCTAGGGAGATGCCAGGGCGGGCAGGGGGGCCGCCGGGATAGCCCGTGATGCTCATGATCCCCCCCATGCCTTGCACGACGATGTCCAGGGCCGGCTTCTGCCGCCACGGCCCCGTCTGGCCAAAGCCGGAGACGGCACAGTAGACCAGACGGGGGTTCCTTTGGGAGAGAACCTCGTAGCCCAGCCCTAGCCCATCCATGGTGCCGGGGGTGAAGTTCTCCACCACCACATCCGCCTTCTCCACTAGGCGCAGGAAGAGCTCCTTCCCCTTGGGATGGCGCAGGTCGAGGCAGATGCTCCACTTGCCACGGTTGATGGAGAAGAAGTAGGCAGATTCGTCCCCGATGTATGGGCCTGTGGTGCGAGCTACATCCCCATAAGGGGGCCGCTCCACCTTTATGACCTCGGCCCCCAGGTCTCGCAGTATCATGGTGGCGAAGGGCCCCGACAGGACCCAGGTGAGGTCCAGCACCACCAGCCCTTGCAGGGGCCCCCCTTCAGGATGTATCATCCCTTCCCCCATGCCAACGTCCATGTTAGCAAAGGGAGGGGATACAGTGAGCCTGAGGCGCCAGCGTTACTCGGCGGTGGTGGAGAGGGTCAGGCGCGGGCCCTCCTCCGTGTCCTCGGCGTCGATGGTGGCGTTGGCCAGCATCTCCGCCACCTCGGGAGCCACCAGGAGCACGGGCACCTCCCCGCTGTGGTAGACGTGGTCTCCCTCCCGCTCCTGGTCGAAGGCCAGCTCAAACCCTCCTCCCCTTTGGACCAAGCGGAGGACGTCGCCAGGCGACTCCGCCAGCTCCAGCTTGATCTCCTTTAGGAGCTCGGCCGCGCGCTCCGTCACTCTTAAAGCCATCCTCTTCTACCTCCCCTTTCATGTCTGCCAGGCTGCACCCGCCCCGCCGGCCGCATCTGCCTAAAGCAGGCGCTACAGTACACAGGCCTATCCTGCCGCGGCAGGAACGGGACCTGTGTCGGGGCGCCACAGCGGGCACACACGGCCTCATACATGGCGCGGGCGGAGCCTCCTGCGGCCGCTCGCCGTGCCTGTCGACACTCCGGACACCGCTTGGGGTCCTGATAGCCCCGACTGGCGTGGAACTGCTGGTCGTCAGCGGTGAAGACGAAGGTCCTACCGCATTCAACGCATACTAGATCTCGATCCTGGTAAACCACCCGATGACCCTCCTTGTTCCTCCGTTTTTTTCTTATTAGCCTGGCCTAACTCCGGTCATCGGGTGGCCGAGGGAGACGCAGCGACCCGATACCTGAAGCCTAACCTGGCTCCCCTTTAGGATACCATGACCACCAGCGTTTGGGAACCCCCAGCAGCCGGGATCGTCCAGCCATCTGAAAATCTCTCCACTGCCTATAATGAGAGATGGCAGCCTATGAGCGAGGCCTTGGTCGCACGGGCCCTCTCCCTCCTGCGACAGCGGGGGTTGACCCTGGCCGTAGCCGAGGGCTCTTCGGGGGGGACCTTGTCCCACCTCATTACGGAGGTGCCCGGCTGCTCCGATGTCTTCCTTGGGGGGGTCGTGGCGTACCATAACCGCCTGAAGGAGCTCACGGGCACAGCCCCAGCGGTGCTACTGGCCCACGGCGCCGTAAGCCAGGAGGCGACGCTGGCCATGGCGGTGGCGGTGCGCATGTGGGCCGGCGCCCATGTGGGGCTAGCCATCAGTGGCATCGCTGGCCCAGGCGGTGGCACGAGGGAGAAGCCTGTGGGCCTCACCTATGTGGCGGTAGATGGTCCTCGGGGGGCCGTCTGTTGGCGCCGCTGCTTACTGGGGGACCGCTCCCAGATCAAGAAGGCGTCCGCCCTTTTGGCCATCGAGCTTCTGTTGCACACCCTAGAAGGAGGAGATGGTGAGCATGGCCATTGACCCCACTAGCTTCCGGCGCATCATGGGACAGTTCGCCACGGGAGTCACCATCGTCACCACCAGGCTGGGAGAGGAGTTGCATGGCAGCACGGCCAATGCCTTCACCTCCGTGTCCATCGAGCCTTTGTTGGTGTTGGTCTGCCTGGACAAGAAAGGGGACACCCACGGGCTAGTGGACAAAAGCGGTGTCTTTGCTGTCAACATCTTGGGGGAGGACCAGGAGGAGTTGTCGCGCCTCTTTGCCACCAAAGGCCAAGGGCATAATCACAGCCTGCGCCAGATCCCTCACAGATATGGCGTCACCGGCGCTCCCATCATCGAAGGGGCCCTCGCCTATCTGGACTGCGTGGTAGCCCACCGCCTACCGGGGGGCGATCACACCATCTTCGTAGGTGAGGTGAAGGACGGGGCCATCTTGCGAGAGGCGCCGCCCCTCATCTTCTTCCGCGGCCGGTACGCCCGGTTGGCCCAACCCCTTTAGTCTCGCCTCTCCACCACCATAGCGATGCCCTGACCACCGCCGATGCATAAGGTGGCCAGGCCGCGGCGGGCCTGCCGGCGACGCATCTCGTACAACAAGGTGACCAATATGCGGGCGCCGCTGGCCCCAATGGGGTGGCCAAGGGCGATGGCCCCGCCATTGACGTTCACCCGCTCCCAGTCCCAGCCCAGCTCGCGGCCCACAGCCAGGGACTGGGCGGCGAAGGCCTCGTTAGCCTCGATGAGGTCTATGTCCCCTAGGCTCAGCCCTGCCCGCTCCAGGACCTTGCGCACCGCTGGCACCGGCCCCATGCCCATGATGCGCGGGGGGACCCCGGCGCTGGCATAGGCCTTGACCCAGGCCAGTGGCTCCAGCCCCAGCTCCCGCACCTTGCGCTTGGATGCCAGCACCACCGCCGCTGCCCCATCGTTGATGCCCGAGGCGTTGCCAGCGGTGACGGTGCCACCATTGGCGAAGGCAGGGCGCAGCCGCGCCAGCTTCTCCATGGTGGTATCAGGGCGGATGTGCTCGTCCCTGTCCACCCGCATGGTGCCTTGGCGACCCTGCACCTCTACCGCCACCACCTCCTCGGCGAACCGCCCCTCCTGCCACGCACGGGCAGCCTTCATGTGGCTCTCGTAGGCGAAGCGGTCCTGCTCCTCCCGCGAGATCTCGTAGTCGCGGGCGACGTTCTCAGCTGTGTTGCCCATGTGACAGTCCTCCAGGGCGCACCATAACCCGTCCTTGATCATATGGTCCAGCACTTCGCCATGCCCCATGCGGTAGCCGAACCGAGCCCTAGGCAAGAGGTAAGGAGCCCGGGACATGCTCTCCATCCCCCCAGCCACCACCACCTCTGCGTCCCCTAAGGTGATGGCTTGGGCAGCCAGGGCCACCGCCTTAAGGCCCGAGCCGCACACCTTGTTGACAGTAGTAGCCGGAACCGTCTCTGGGAGACCTGCGCTCATGGCCGCCTGCCGCGCCGGGTTCATGCCCACCCCGGCGGAGAGGACGTTGCCCATGATGACCTCGTCCACCTGGTGAGGCGATAGGCCCGCTCGCTCCAAGGCAGCAGCGATGACGGTGGCCCCGAGTTGGGGCACGGGCACGTCCGCCAGACTGCCGCCAAAGCTGCCGATGGGGGTGCGGGCTGCGCCAACAATAGCTACCTCTTCCATCTTTACATCCCTCCTATGTCTCTTCATCATAAGCTATCTTGGCTCCACATGGGAGGGGGGCGATGGGAAGACGGTACCACCCAACGCCACACATATGCCTGCCCCTTACGGCGCTGTATCTACCTCGAAGACGGCACGGGCGTAGCGCTCCGGCGGGTGCAGAGGCTCCATCTGCTCCTCACGGTGCCCAAGTGCTGCTCCAAGTACCGCCACCCCAGGCGGATGGGCAGCAACCCCCTCCAGCTCAATATAACGCAGGTAAGGTGCCAGATAACGCAGAGACCTCCTTTCCTCACTCCTTTAAGTGGCCCACCAGCCGCCGCGATAGCTCGAGCCAAGCTAGCCCCAGAACAAGGACTGCATGACCAGCACTTAGCACTTATAGATCATCCCTCATCCCTACGCTCCATCAGTCCCGCGGCCCGGCGGAGCACCATGAGGCCCTTTGGGTCGAAGGACAGATGGGCCACTTGTGGTGCATCGCGCCCCACCAAAGGGCCCTTACGAGGTGGGGGCCGTGGCGATAGGTGGCGATGTGCACCCCCGCGACGATAGCCTCAAGTCCACCAGCCTGGCCTCGCCCCCCGGGCACATGCGTACGTCCTCAGGCCTTATGCCCACCAGACAATGCCCCGCCCAGCCTGCCTTGGGCGGGGCGTCCCAGCGGGGCACCGGTTCAGGCCAGCCATCGACCTCCAGCACCCAGCTGCCGCCCACATTGGAGAGGCGTCCCGGCAGGGTATTGGCCTCGCCCAGCAGCTCCGCCACGAAGGGGTCTGCAGGCCGGCGGTAGAGCTCCATAGGCTCCCCCTGCTGCAGCAACCGACCGTCCCGCAGAACCGCCAGCTTATCTGCCACCGTCGTGGCCTCCTCCTGGTCATGGGTCACCCAGATGGTGGTGAGGCCCCGCCGGCGCAGAACTCGATATATGCCCGCCAGCAGAGAGAGTGGGGAAAAGGTGTAGCACCAACATCAGGGGCAAGAGGAAGGACCTGGCCAGCGACTCCCGCAGCGTTGCCCCAGCGATGGGCTCCAGTAGCCTCGCCCAGTGGTAAATGGTAAGGCCCTCCGCAGGCCGCAACCCCACCGCCCGCCGGGAGAAAACCGCTACAGGCAGCCAGGCATAGAGCACCAGCAAGGGCAGCATCAGGGCCAGCAGGGCTGCCGCCGCCAGACGCACGCCCCGAGATGGGCGTCGGGCCATCAGACCGTTCTCAGCGTCGGCATGTAGATCAGCTCGGCAAAGCGAAAGGGGCAGGACCACGGAGCGAAAGGCCTGCCAGTAGGAGGCGCCATCAGCCGCGGCGGCCAGCAGCAGCGCCTAAGGTACCGCCCTTATGACCGCTGAGAACAGGACCGTGGCGAAGGACGTGCCTACCAGTCCGTCAGCCACTATGGGCACCGGCCAGGGATAGGACAGGAGCCAACTGTCCTCGTCGGCGCCCAGGGGTGCCAGGACCTGGTCGAGGGTGCCGTAAGTAGCGGGCGCCGTCACTCAGATCCACAGCAAGGCATATACCACCCAAGGCGTCACCCGCGCCAGAACCCACAGGGGCCCCACCAGTCGCCCCCACCCTGCGTGGGGGGTTGCCTCCTCCCCCCGCCATACGCCATCAGCAGGGCTGCCACAGCCACAGCCGAAGCCACCAAGGCTACTCGCCCCATCCAGCACCTCCTAGAAACTGCTCGCCAGCAATCATGTCGGCACAAAATAGTTGATGCAATAGATTGCAGCAACCATTGGGTGTATGATAGGTTATGGGTGAGGACTGCGGGCTAGGAGGGGCTCGTATGAGCGGCGAGGAATTAGAAGTAGAGGTGGAGGCCAGGGAGTGCTGGTCCATCTCCTTTCGCTGCCAGGGGCGGGAGGTGGCACGCGTCCAGCTCCACCGCCATTCCGAGGATGTCTTTGAGGTGGTCGACCTATATGTCGTATCCGAATGGCGCGGCCGCGGCCTCGCAAGACATGTGCTCGCTCACTGCCTCGACTTGGTCCGAGCCAGGGGAGGGCGCATGGTAGTGGCCCACACCTCCCCGGACAACGCTCCCGCCTTCCGCGTGTTCTCCCGACAGGGGTTCCTACCATGCCTGCCGGAGCTGCACTTGGAGCTCCACCTGGACCACCACCGCCCCCACCCATGACCAGCAGTTTCCCCGTCTAGACAAGAGGGCGGCTACCCTGGCGCTGCCCCGGGACACGTCTTACTGGATCATGGCGTAGAGGAAGAGGCCCGTGGCTGCAAGTATGGCCATTCTAAGGCGCCGCCCCACGGGGACGGCCCGCATACCCCCCATGATGATGCTCCCCGCCACCAGGGGCGTCAGGATCACCCGCGCTGGGTGTTCGGGCCGCAGCCCCAACGCCCCCAGCAAGGCATGCAGCCCCACGGCCGCCAGGAAGGAGACTAACGCTAATAACACCACCTGCCCGTATCCCCGGGGCAGGCGCGCCACCGTCGGGCCGCGGCGGGGCCTAGGGCCGCGTTGGCTCATGTCACCCTTAGCGTAGATACATGCCACCGTTGATGTCAAAGGTGGCCCCAGTGATGTAGTCGCCCTCGGCCACCAGGAACCGACACAGCTTGGCCACCTCTTCTGGCTTGCCGAAGCGGCCCATGGGGATCCGTTCCAGCAGCTTCTGCTGCACCTGCTCAGGCAGGCTAGTGACCATGTCCGTCTCAATGAACCCAGGGGCGATGGCGTTGACGGTGATGTTGAAGCGGGCCAGCTCCAGGGCCGCCGCCTTGGTGAAACCCACGATGCCCGCCTTGGCCGCCGCATAATTGGCCTGCCCCACGTTGCCCATCTCCCCCACGATGGAGGCCATGTTGACGATGCGTCCCCCTCCCCGGGCGATCATGTGAGGCAGCACTGCCTGTGTGCAGTAAAACATGCTGTCCAGGTCAGTGCTGAGGACCTCCCGCCATTCCTCGATGCTCATGCGCCGCAGCGTGCGATCGCGGTTGACGCCGGCGTTGTTGACCAGGATGTCAATGCCACCAAAGGCCTCCAAGGTGGCCTCCACCAGCCTCTGCACCTCGTCGGGATGGGCCACCCCAGCCTGGACACATATGGCCTCGCATCCCCGTTCCTGCAGCTCCCGCAAGAGCTCCTCCGCCAGCTCCTTGTGCTGGTAGTAATTGATGGTCACCTTGGCCCCATGACAGGCCAACTCCCTGGCAATGGCCCGCCCCAGCCCCCGCGAGCTCCCAGTGACGATGGCCACCTTCTCTCGCAGACAGCTCATGCTCTCCCTCCCGTCGGCGCATTGGCTATCCCCAGTTTACGCCAACGGAAGGCCTTCATTCAACATATAAATGATGCCTGCCCTGAGCAATAGATAATCTATATGACTGTTGGGGGGCGGTACTCGCCGAAGATGCGGCGCATCAGGCCGCAGATCTCGCCCAGGGTGGCATAGGCCTTGACGGCCTCCAAGATGGGGGGCATGAGGTTCTCCGAGTCGCGGCAGGCCTCCTCCAGACGGCGAAGGGCCGCCCTCACCCGGGCCTCGTCCCTCTCCCGCCTCACCCTCTGCAGCCGCTCGATCTGGGCCCGCTCCGCCTCCGGGTTGGTGCGGAATATCATCTTGGGGCGCTCGTCCTCCTGGCGGTAGCGGTTCACCCCCACCACTATACGCCGGCCCTCATCGATGGCCTTCTGCTGGGCGTAGGCCGCCTCCTGGATCTCCTGCTGCATGTAGCCCGACTCGATGGCCGCCACCGCCCCGCCCATGTCCTCGATCTTGTGGATGTACTCCCAGGCCTTCCTCTCCAGCTCGTTGGTGAGCCATTCCACATAGTAGGACCCCGCCAGGGGGTCCACAGTGTCGGTGACCCCCGTCTCATAGGCGATGATTTGCTGGGTGCGAACGGCGATGCGTTGCGCCTCCTCGGTGGGGAGGGAGAGGGCCTCGTCGTAACAGGAGAGGGCCAAGGACTGGACGCCCCCCAGGACAGTAGCCAGGGCCTGGATGGCCGCCCGCACGATGTTAAGCTCCGGCTGTTGGGCGGTGAGGGTGGCCCCGCCCGTCTGGACATGGGTGCGGAACATCCAGGAGCGCGGGTCTTTGGCGCCGTACCGCTCGCGGGTGATGCGCGCCCACATGCGCCGCAGGGCCCGATACTTGGCGACCTCCTCAAAGAAGTTGCTCTGGGTGTTGAAGATCCAGGAGATGCGCGGGGCAAAGTCGTCTATGTCCACCCCCCGCTCCAAGACGGCGTCTATGTAGGCCATGGCGTTGGCCAGGGTGAAGGCCATCTCTTGCACCGCCGTGGCCCCGGCATCGCGGATGTGGTAGCCCGAGATGCTGATGGAGTTGAAGCGGGGCATCTCCTTGGCACACCAGACGATGAGGTCAACGGCCAGGCGCAGGGAAGGCCTAGGGGGGAAGATGTATGTCCCCCGCGCCACGTACTCCTTGAGGATATCGTTCTGGACCGTCCCGGAAACCTGCTCCAAGGGTACGCCCTGCTTCTCGGCCACGGCGGCATACATGGCCACCAGCACCGCCGCCGGGGCGTTGATGGTCATGGAGGTGCTCACCTGGTCCAGGGGGATGCCGTCGAACAAGGCCTCCATGTCGGCTAGAGTATCGATGGCCACCCCCACCTTCCCCACCTCACCGCGAGCCATGGGGTCATCGGAGTCGTAGCCCAGCTGGGTGGGCAGGTCGAAGGCCACGGAGAGCCCCGGCTGGCCCTCCTGCAGCAGGAACTTGAAGCGCTTGTTGGTCTCCTCCGCCGTCTCATAGCCAGCGTACTGGCGGAAGGTCCACAGGCGGGTGCGGTACATGGTGGGGTGGATGCCCCGCGTATATGGGTACTCCCCGGGGAAGCCTATATCCCTCATGAAGTCCAGGTCGGCTATGTCCAGGGGTGTGTATATGCGCTTGGTCTCGGTGGAGCTGGTGCGGAACTCGGTGTCCTGCCGCTCCCCCGCCCTAAGGGCCCTCTTAAGGGTGCTCTCCTCCCACCGCGCTTGCTCTTGCCTGATGCGCTCAAGCTCCTGCTTATCGAACATGCCCATCCCTCCTCAGGCCTCGGCCCTCACCTGCGGGAAGGAATGGGGGAGCCCAGCCTGCCGCTTGGGCACCAGCACCGAGCGGCGGAACCGCATCACCAGCTCCCCCTCCTGGTTATAGGCCCTGGTCTCCACAGTGACGATGCCCCGGTCGGGGTTGGAGCGGGACTCCCGCTTCTCCAGCACCGTCGTCTCCGAGTAGATGGTGTCGCCGTGAAAGACGGGGCGGAGGAACTCGATCTTCTCGAACCCCAGGTTGGCGATGGCCTTGCCGGAGATGTCCCGCACGCTCTGGCCCAGGGCGATGTCCACCACCAGGTTGCCCACCACCACGTTGCGCCCGAACTGGGTCTTCTTGCCGTACTCGGCGTCGATGTGTAGGGGGTGGTGGTTCATGGTGAGCATGCAGAAGAGGATATCGTCCATATCGGTGATGGTGCGGCCCGGCCAGTGCCGGTAGGTGGCCCCCACCTCGAAGTCCTCGTAATAGCGCCCGAAGTCATGGTGCTCGGACACGGCTCCACCTCCTATTCGCCGAACATGCGCAATATGTTGCGGGCGATGACCAGGCGCTGGATCTCGTTGGTGCCCTCGCCGATGAGCATAAGGGGGGTGTCACGGTAGTACCGCTCGACCCGCATGTCCTTGGTGTAGCCGATGCCGCCGTGGATGCGCAGTGCCTCCAAGGCCACCTCCTGGGCCACCTCGGAGGCGAAGAGCTTGGCCATACCCCCCCAGAGGTCGGCCCGTTCGCCGGCGTCCTTCTTGGCCGCTGCCGCCCGCGTCAGTAGGCGGGCCGCCTCCACCTTAGTGGCCATATCCGCCAGCTTGAGCTGGATGGCCTGGTGCTCGGCGATGGGGCGGCCGAAGGCGATGCGCTGCTTGGCGTACCTGATGGCGTCCTCCAGGGCGGCCGTGGCCACCCCCACCGCCCGGGCGGCCACGTTGATGCGCCCCACCTCGATACCACTCATGATGTGGAGCCATCCCTGCCCCTCCTCACCACCTAAGAGGTTGGCCGCTGGCACCCGCGCGTCCTCGAAGTAGAAGATGGTGGTGTCGATGCCCTTATAGCCCAGCTTTTGGATCTGGCCCCCCACCGTGAGGCCGGAAGTGGCAGCCTTCTCCACCAGGAAGGTGCTCATGCCCCGATGGGGAGGCTGGGCCTGGGGATCGGTCTTGGTGAGGACGGCGAATAGGTGGCCGTATATGCCGTTGGAGACGAACATCTTGGTGCCGTTGATGATGTAGAAGTCACCGTCCCGTCGCGCCACCGTCTGGATGGACTGGAGATCGGAGCCGGCGTTGGGCTCCGTCATACAGATGCCACAGTGGATCTCGCCGCTGGCCATGCGGGGGAGGAAGCGCTCCTTTTGGTCCTGGGTGCCATAGGTCTTGATCATCCAGGAGAGGATGACGGTGCCGTTGATGATGCCGCCAAGGCTCATCCAGCCGCGGGAGATCTCCTCCACGATGGCAGCATAGGTGACCAGGGAGAGGCCCAGGCCCCCATACTCAGGGGGCACGGCCACCCCGAAGAGACCCATCTCCTTCATCTTACGCACCAGCTCGTGGGGGTACTGGTCTTGGTGCTCCAGCTCCGAGGCCACAGGAATGACCTCCCGCTCTACGAAGCGCCGCACCTGGGAGACGATCATCTGGTCCTCTTCAGGCAGGGTGGCCATGGTGGGCAAGGGCATCTTTATCTCCTCCCGTGACGGTTCGCTGGCCTCCAGTGTAAGGCCAGGGGACGGCGATTTCAAGGATGGCCCTTGACCGTTCCCCCCCTCCTCCCTACACTGGAGCCAGATACGGAGACAAGTGGGGGACAGGCATGTTCTACCTGGAGAAGCAGAACCGCGTGGTGATCCCTCGCACCGAGCTTACCTATCCTGCCCACCAGATGCGGTTCCACGAGAACGCCGCCAAGGCCCCGGTGGACCACGTCATGGCCGATTTCGAGGACGCCTGCCCATACGAGTTCAAGGGGGAACCCAGCCGCCGCGTGACGGTAGAGGCCCTTAACACCATCGATTTCGGCAACAAGGTGGTGACAGTCCGCCCCAACAACATACGCTCCCAGTACTTCCTGGGGGACCTGCAGGCAGTGATGCTCGGCGCCCCCGACCGCTTCCACGGCATCATCCTCCCCAAGGTGTACGGGCCAGAGGACATCATCTACGTCTCCAGCCTCCTGGACAGCCTGGAGAAGGAAGGGGGCTGGACCACCAGGGTGCAGATCGAGGCCCTCATCGAGACGCCCCAGGCCTTGGTGCGCGCTTATGAGATCGCTAAGGCCTCCGACCGCATGGCGGGGCTCATCTTTGGCATCGCCGACTTCGCCGCTGCCATTGGGGCCAAGGAGTATGTGGAGGAGCAGCACAAGTACTTCCTCTACCCCAAGCAGGCGGTGGTGGTGGCGGCCAAGGCCGCTGGGCTCCACGCCATCGACTGCGTCTACTTCAAGATCGTCCGCCGGGACACGCCCCCCGAGGAGGCACGCCAGATCGAGGAGGGGCTCAGGCGCAAGAACATGGAGGCAGCCAACCTGGGCATGGACGGCTCTTGGATCATCCACCCATCCCAGGCGGAGATCGTCAACGAGTGTTACACTCCCTCAGACGAGGAGATCGAGAGGGCACGGCGGGCCATCGAGGCCTACTACAAGGCGGGAGGGGGCTCCATCATCAACCCCGAGACCGGGGAGTTCGAGGACGATGCCACCGTCAAGGCCAAGCTGATGCTCCTGGCCAAGGCCGTCCAGGCTGGCAAGTTGTCCCAGGAATACCTGGAGGAGCTCTCCCGCCGATCGGCCGAGATCACCGGCTATAACATCCTGCGAGTGATGCGGCGGGTGGCCTGAAGGCCCTACCCCGTCCCAAAACCACGCCCCGGGGCAGTGAGCCTGCCTTACGGCAACCCCTTAAGACCAGGCCTGGGAGCCCCCACCAGCGCCACCATATTCCCCTCCGGATGCCTGTTCTCGTACATGAGCTGGTGGGCCAGGCCTATCTCCTCGAACTTGAAGAGACGCGATGCCAGGCAGGGGTCGATCTTGCCCTCCATGACCATCTGGTTGAAGGCGTAGGCCTGCTCGTCGTTGGCGAAGTGGGAGCCCTGCAGCCGCTTCTGCCGCATCCAGAGGTAGCGCAGGTCCACCACGCCGTTGTAGCCGGTGGTGCCGGCGCATATCACCACCATCCCCCCTGTGTCGCAGACGAAGATGGAGGTGGGGATGGTGTCCTCGCCTGGGTGCTCGAAGACTATACGTGGGTTGCGCCTCTCCCCTAACACATCCCATATAGCGCGGCCGAAGGCCCTCACCCCTTCCAGCCAGCGGTCATACGCTTCCCTATCGGTCCAGTGAGGCATCATCCCCCAGTGGTTGAACTTCTTGCGGTTGATGCACCCTTTGGCCCCCAGCCTCTGGCAGAAGGCGAACTTCTCATCGCTGGAGACCACGGCCACAGGTATGCCGCCAAAGGCCTTGGTGATCTGGATGCCCATGGAGCCTAGGCCGCCCGCCCCTCCCCAGACCAGCACCACATCCCCCGGTTGTACAGTGTGGGGAGGCCACCCCAGGAGCATGCGGTAGGCCGTGGCCCCCACCAGGGTGGGGGCAGCCGCCTCCTCCCACGTGAGGTGGGGGGCCTTGGGCATGCACTGGTGGGCCTGTACCTTGCAGAACTGGGCAAAGCTCCCCCAGTTGGTCTCATACCCCCATATGCGGGCCGAGGGCGCCATGATGGGGTCTCCCCCAGCCTTGATATAGGGGTCATTTTCGTCCCAATAGCCGCAGTGGATCACTACATGGTCGCCCACCTGGACGTTCCGCACCTCGCTCCCCACCGCCCAGACGATGCCCGATGCATCGGACCCGCCGATGTGGAAATCGGACGGATCGCCGTCCCGCTGCTGGATGGATATGACATCCACCGGCACCCCCAAGCCAGCCCACACGTTGTTGTAGTTGATGCCCGCCGCCATGACATAGACGAGCACCTCGTTGGGCTTCAAGTCCTTGGGAACCTCTACCTTCTCCACCTGGAAGGCCTGCACCGGCGGCCCGAAGCGCTCCCGCCGTATCACCTGCGCATACATATACCGCGGGATGTGCCCCAGTGGTGGCAACTCTCCTATTTCATAGATGTCCTTGACGATCGCCATAGAATCCTCCTTTAGAAAAGGCGTCCATCCATAAGGCTATTAAGGAGTATAGCGAGGGCGGGGAGCGCGCTCAAGGGGGTGGGAGGGTGCGGCCGGTGACGCGCTGGGATGCCTGCCGAAACCGGGTTTGGTAGTCCTGCCCCAGGCGCAGCTGCTGATTGAGGTGGGCCTCCCGCTGGACGGCCTCCCAGCCGCCCAGGGAGAGGTCCATCACCTCTTTGGCGGCGGCCAGGGCCTGAGGGGAGAGGGAGGTCATATGTTGCGCCAGGGTCAGGGCTTGGGCCACAAGCTGGTCTTTGGGGACGATACGGTTGATAAGGCCCATCTCCAGGGCCTCCTGGGCTTCCACCACGCGGGCAGTGAACACTATCTCTTTGGCCCTGCCAAGGCCTATGAGACGGGGCAGATGGGCCGCCCCTGTCACCAGCCCATACTCGGTGCCGGGGAAGCGGAACCTGGCCTCAGGCGAGGCCAGGCGTAGGTCGCAGTAAATGGCCAAGATGGCCCCCGCCCCATAGGCATAGCCGTTGACGGCCGCCACCACGGGCTTGGGGAAGCGGAGGACCTCCCCCATCGCCCGGGCCACCGTGGTGCCCACTTGCGGGTCGGCCGCGGCCTCGGCCATATCTGCACCGGCGCAGAAGGCCCGCTCCCCTTCGCCAGTGAGCACCAGAGCACGCACCGAGGTGTCCGCCGCCAGATGGCCCAGGGCCGCCAGGAGCTCACGGGCCATGAGGAGGTCTATGGCGTTATGACGATGGGGACGGCAGAGGTAGAGGAGGGCTACGTGGCCCACCGTCTCCAGCCGGATCCTTTTGTACTCCATAGCTGCTGATGGACGGGGGCCCCTATATCGATGGGGCCCCCGCACCCAACTCGGCCTAGACGGAGAGGATGTGGACAGAGAGGGCGGCCGCCTCGCCCCTTATCATGCCGCCGCCGTTCTCGGTGAGGCCCACCTTGGCCCCCTCCACCTGGCGGGCACCGGCCTCACCCCGCAGCTGCCAGAAGATCTCGCAGATCTGGGCCACGCCCGTGGCACCGATGGGGTGGCCCTTGGCGATGAGCCCTCCGCTGGTGTTGACGGGCTGCTTGCCCCCTAGCCTGGTGTGGCCGCTGCGGATGAGAGAGGGGCCCTCCCCCTCACCGCAGAGGCCCAGCTCCTCATAGATGATGAGCTCAGCCGGGGCGCTAGCGTCGTGGACCTCCAGGACGTCCAGGTCCTTGGGCTCCACCCCCGCCTTCTCGTAGGCCAGGCGGGCAGCCTCCTCAGTGATGCTAAGCTCGTCGGGCCCGTGGTCCCTGCCGGAGAGGAGCACGGAGGCCCGCACCAGCACCGGCCTCGAGGTGTACTGACGGGCCTTCTCAGCAGCTACCAGCACCACCGCTGCCGCCCCATCGCTTATGGGGGAGCACATGAGGCGGGTGAGAGGCTCCACCACCAAGGGGGAGTTGAGGATGTCCTCGATGGTGTACTGGCCCCCATACTGGGCCTTGGGGTTCAAGGAGCCGTGATAGAGGTTCTTGACGGCCACGCGGGCGAAGTCCTCCTTGGTGGCGCCGGTGCGCTCCATATAGCGGCGGGCGAAGGCGGCGTAGAAGTCCATGAACATGCTGCGCCTCTCCCCCGCCCCCTCCTGGAAGGCTGGCTGGCCTCCCTCCGCCTGGGCCCGCGCCTTGGCCTCCTTGGCCCGGCGGGCCATCTCCTGAACCCATTCGACGTCCACAGCAGCGCCGATGGCCTGGAAGGAACGGGCCTTCTCCGGGTGCGTCAGCTTCTCCATGCCCACCACCAGGGCCACGTCGTACATGCCCGAGGCCACATATAGCCAGCCCAGATGGAAGGCGGTGGAGGAGCTGGCGCAGGCGTTCTCCGTGTTGATAACCGGTATGCCACCGATGCCCAGCTCCCGCAGCACCACCTGGCCCCTGATCATCTCCTGGCCGGTGATGAGCCCGGCGGTAGCGTTGCCCACCACCGCCACCTGAACCTGCGATTTATCAATGCCTGCCGATTGCAAGGCCCCTTCCACAGCCTCACGGGCCAGGTCCTTAAGGCTGCGCTCCAGGAACTTGCCGAACTTGGTCATGCCTGCCCCGATGATGGCTACATCGCGCATGTCCATACCTCCTTGGTAAACTCCCCTTGCGCCCATTATACCACCTTAGCCCGTCTCCGGCCCCATCGGCCCACGGAAACGCGGCGCCCACCGCAGGTCGCAGCCGTAACGCCTGCAGTGGGCGCCGCGCCCAATCCCCATCAAGGGCAGCCTCCCCCTACCTGAGGGGGCGGACGGTGCCATCGGGCTGAATCTCGCCTACTGCCGCCTTGGCTGCCCCCACATGCCTGGAGGGCGAGGTCTCGAGGTTGACGCCCTCCTTGAAGACAGAGGGGTGGAAGCCGGCCATGGTCTCGGCAGCCTGCAAAAGCCCTTTGCGGGTCAGGTCGCCCCTATCGCAAGCCCTCTTGATGGCCTCCACATACGCCTCAGCCGCCGCTTGGCCAGCCAGGGTGTACTCGTTAGGCCGGAACCCACCCCCGTACGTGTTAAGGATCCGGACATGTTCACGCATGGCAGGGTGGTTCTGGTCAGCGAAGGGGTCCAGCAGGAACTGGCCCGTTATGGTGCCCGCTATGAGCCGCAACGCCTGCTGCTGGCTGGCGGGGTCGGTGCCCCCCAGGGCCTGCATAAGAGCTGCCGAGCCACCATAGGGGTAGAGCCAGACCACCTTCACCTGCCAAGCCTGCCCCTCCCGGTAGCGATAGAGGGGAGGCATGAACCGGGCGGAGCTAGCTACTACCAAAAGGTCGGGGGAGGCAGCCCGCAGGGTAGCCAGCTGCCCGCTGATGTCGGGGGCATTAGGGTCGTGGGCCTGCTCGGCCACTACCGTGCCAGTGAAACCGGCCTTGAACCCCGCCGCCGAGTCCCTGCCGAAGTCGTCGTTCTGGAAGAGGATGGCCGCCTTCGCTCCTGGGAAGAGCCGGTTTATCGCCTCAGCTTGGGACTTGCTGAAGTCGTAGTAGAGGGGGTTTAGCTGGATGGGGCCCCAGGGCCACTTGGCCGGGTCTGCCGTCTCCACAGACCCGCCGATGGTCCAGAGGTACGGTACCCCATCGGAGGGGTCACGGTTGCCATCGGGGTCGTTGAGGTAGCTGGCGGCCCCCATCACGGCAGTGGTGCGAAATGAGTTGAGGGCCAGCACGTCGTCCTGCTCCACCAGCTTCCTTGCCCTGTCCAGGGCGAGAGCAGCCGTCCCCTGGTCGTCCTCCCCGATGAAGCGGATCTTGCGATTACACACCCCCCCATCCTCTTGGTTCACCTTCTTGAAGTAGGACTCCATGCCGACCTGGAAGGGGAGGCCTAGCGTGTATCCGCCGCTCTTGCCGCCCGTGCTGCCGATCTTGATCTCCGTATCGGTGACCCCATGGTCCGTCTTGAGCTTAATGGGGGAAGGGGCCACCGGTGTACCGGTGGCAGGGGCCTTCTCGCCTGCTTCACAGGCCGTCACCAGGAGCCCCACAACGAGCAGGGCCAGCACCTTTAACACTATCTTGTGCATACTCACACCTCCTTATCGCCATTATCTGGCGCCTCTCGCCGCAGTGACTTCCCCAGGGCCATGGGCCGCCCCCTCCGTAAGGCAGAGCTGGCTCCCCTCCACTGAACTGCCAAAAGCTGCCAGGGCCTAAGCCCCCAGGCCGGCCGCCAGGAGGCCAGCTGGCCTAGAGCCGGGACAATCCCATTAGGCAGGAGCAGAAGCACGGCCACTACCAAGGCCCCCTGGATGAGACCAGGCGCCCTGCTCACTAGCTCCACACCCAAACCGGGAAGGCGTCCCACCACCTGGACCACGTCCGTAGGGAGATAGATGAGCAAGGCCGCCGCTGGTATGGCTGCGGCCAGCGAGCCCATCCCTCCCACTATCAGGGCCAAGAAGAGATAGATGCTTTCCAAGGGTTCGATGGTCTCGTGCATCACGAAGCGCAACGGCATGGCATACAGGGCACCTGCCACCCCGCCCAGGCCGGCACTGAGGGCAAAGGCCTCCACCCTTATCCTGGTGACATTGACGCCCATAGCCTTGGCAGCTAGCTCTGACTCTCTTGTCGCCACCAGCGCCCTCCCCCAAAAGCCCCTGTGAAGGTTCCAACAGAGCCCGAAGGCCAAGAGGAAGGAGAGGAGCCCCAGGAAGTAGAGCCACTCGTGCTGGGAAAGGAGCCCATCTAGGAACTTGGGCGGGGGAGTCGCTGGGAACCGGATCCCTCTCGCCCCGCCCGAGAAGTTGTCGTACCGCAAGAGAACGTGCGGCAGGGCCAGAGCGGCGGCAAAGGTCCCCAACGCCAGAAACACCCCCCTCCATCGCAGGGAGACGACCCCCAGCACGACCCCCGCCGCTCCTGCCACGCCCCCTGCAACGGGCAACACGGCCCAAAATGGCCAAGGACGTGCATCCACCATCCCCAGCTGCTCTGTCCCATCGGTGAGGATGGCCAGCGTATAAGCCCCCATCAGCATAAAGGCCCCCTGGCCAAGGGAGACCTGGCCACCATAGCCGGAGATGATGTTCAGCCCCAGAAGCGATATGGCGAGGCTCCACATGCGCGTCAGCTGGGAGACGCGGTAGACGGGCAGTAGGAAGGGCGCCAGGCAGGATATAGCGATGAGGACTAGCGCCAGGGCCGAAAGCCTCCACCTGAGCCCCCCAGGGGCCAAGACCGCCCCAATACATAGGAGCACCGTTACGAGCCATAACACCCAGATGGTCATGCCCGTCCCCCTCCAGGCTCCCCGAAGATACCCATGGGGCGCACCACCAGGACGGCCATGATGGTGAGCAAGATAAGGGGCAACTTCATCTCACTGCCCAGCCAGCTAGGCGAGTAGGTACCCAACAGGTTCTCCCCTATCCCGATGAGGATGCCTCCCACCACCGCACCAGGTGGGCTAACGATACCTCCCACCACCGCCCCCGCAAAGGCATATATGAGGACTGGGAACATGAAGGCGGTGAAGAGACCGGTCACCGGCGCTATAAGGAAGGCGGCCGCCGAGCCCAGGGCCCCTCCCATGGCCCATCCCAGGGTTAGCATCCTATTGACGTTAATGCCCATGAGGCGGCTGGCCTCGGGGTTAGTGGCAGCTGCCCTCATGGCAAGGCCCACCTTCGTCCGCGTGAAGAACCACGACAGAAGGAGCATCACCGCTAGGGAAAAGGAAAGGGTCCCCAGCTCATGCCGGCTCAGGGTGAAGGGCCCCAGGTCCACCGCTTGGAGCCCAAAGGGGCTGGGGAAATACTTGGGTAGCTGCCCTCGGGCATAGATCCACACGGCGGCGCTGTTGAACATGAGGAACATGGCTATGGTCACCGCCACCCGAGTGAGGGGCAGCGTCTCCCTCACCCGCATCACCAAGCCCCAGAACATAACGGCCGCCAGGGCCGCCCCTAGAGCGATGGCCGCAACATACGTCAACCCTACAGCCGTCCCGGCGACGACGAGGGACCAGGCTACGAAGGTGGTGAACATGCCCCACTCGCCCTGGGCGAAGTTGAGCAGCTCCGAGGACCTAAACACCAGGACGATGGCCAGCGCCACCAAGGCGTACGCAGAGCCGATGGCCACGCCTCTAGCTATCTGCTCGCTGAAGAGGGACCAGTCCTCCCAGGGCTTGGGCGCTAGGAAGACGGGCATCTGCCTCAGCAGGGCCACGATAGCGTCCACCATCGCCGTCGGCCTCTCACCTCAGCAAGATCCCTTCGCCCATAATTCGAGCCTTGTCCCTATCGCCCCAGGAGCCCCCCTCTAACTCAGATCCCCGGGCCCTGCACCACACCAGCCCTGGCCAGCTCAGCTATCTTAGCTTGGTCGTATCCCAGCACCTCCTGCAAGACTTGGGCCGTGTGCTCGCCCAGCAAGGGGGCACGCCCCACCCGACCAGGCGTCCTGCTGAGCCTGGGCACAGGGCTAGGCACCAGCACTTCCCCCAGCACGGGGTCCTCCACGGGGACGAAGTTCCCCCTCCCCTGGATATGGGGGTCCTCCAGCAGCTCAGCGACGGTGTTGACGCGGCCCGCCACCACGCCCGCTTGCAGCAGAACCCTCTCCGCCTCATGGGAGTCCAGGCGTGCCGCCCAGGCGGCCGTTGCCGCCTCTATCTCCTCCCGACGCCGCTGCCTCTCCTCCAGGAGGGCCAGGCTCTCGTCCTGGGCCCAGTCATCCCTCCCCACCGCCCGACAGAAGGCTAGCCACTGCGTCTCATCCAGAACCCTGATGATCAGGAACCTACCATCGCGGCAGAGGTAGCATCCCCCGGGAACCGCCACGGGGCTCCGCCCTCCTCCCCTGGCGGGCGCCTCTCCCGTCCTTGCGTAGGCCGTTACCAGGTACGCCAAAAAGCGGAGGGGGGCTTCGTAGAGGGCCATGTCCACCACCTGGCCACGCCTCTGGGGGTCTCCATCCCGGGCCCGAAGGGCGGCAAGAGCTCCCAGGGCGGCGAAGAGGCCGGCGGTATAGTCGGCCAGCAGCACCCCTGGCATGGGTGGGGGAAGCGTAGGGAGGTGAGGATAGCCGATGAGGGAGAGGGCGCCTGAGAAGGCCATGGCCAGTCCATCGTATCCTGGCCGCTCGCGATATGGGCCCGTCTGCCCAAACCCCGATATACGCACCACCACTAGGGAGGGATTAACCCCCCACAGACGCTCTGGGCCCAGGCCCCACCCTTCCAGGGTACCCGGGCGATAGTTCTCCACCAGCACATCGGCACGCTGCACCAGCTGCAGGAGGAGGTGTCGCCCCTCCGGCCGACGCAGGTCTAGGGCCACCGAGCGCTTGCCCCTCCCCTCCACGGCGAACCATTCAGGACGCCCCAGACGGCGCAAGAAGTCGCCCCGCCCTGGCTCCTCCACCTTGATGACGTCGGCCCCCAGCTCGGCCAGGACAGTCCCCACAAAGGGACCCGCGATATAGTGGGCCAACTCAAGCACACGAAGGCCCGCGAGGGGCCCTTGCGACTCCATATCTCCGCTCCCTGCCGCCGCCAGGATGCGCCAAAATGCTACAAAGCACCCAGCTGCACTGTCAACCTCCAGCGCTCCACCTCCCTGGGCGCCTTGGGCCGTGGCGTTAGGGCGCGAAACCTCAAGGCGTGGGCTGGCTCCCCTCCTCCTACCAAGTGATGAAAGGGGCTTGTAACAACCCCCCAGGCGCTGCGTCTTAGGTCTGGACTCATGACGCGGACACGTTTGGGGAGAGGTCACCATGCGCTGGAGGGATAGGAACTGGCGAGGAGACCGAAGGAGGGAGCTGGGGCTGGCCCTACGCTGGGCCCTAGCCGTGGGCCTGGTGGCCCTGGCCCTGGTGCTGGGCCAGCCCACCACAGCCCTGGGCGCTACCTTCACCGTCAACACCACCGCCGATACTCCGGATTTCAATCCAGGAGACGGAAACTGCGCCGACGCCAGCGGCGCCTGCTCCCTACGGGCGGCCATCATGGAGGCTAACGCCCTGGGCGGCGGGCCCCACACCATCGTGCTGCAAGCGGGGCAGACCTATACGCTGTCGAAGGACGACGACGACGCAGGGCACCAGACGGACTCCGGGGCGGACAACGACGACCTGGACATCGAGAGCAATATCACCATCCAGGGCAACGGAGCCACCATCAAGCTCGGCGGAGGATGTACTCAAGACGTCTATCCAGATGATGGACAGTTCCGCATCTTCCACGTCCATGATGGCGCAAGCCTGTATTTGGAGAGGGTGAATGTGGAGGAGGGCTGCGCCGATGGCGACGATGCGCCACATTGGTACGGTGGCGGCATATACGTCGAGGATGGAGGCATCCTGAACATCACATCCCAGACCGCCGTGTCATTTAACACGGCAGCTTATGGCGGAGGTATCTATAACGCCGGGCGAACGACCATTTCCCAGGCGGGTTGTGTCAAGAAGTTTGTGTAGACCTCTGTGTCCGGGGGGCATAGCGCTCAC
>JAVVHA010000009.1 GCA_032249735.1 Dehalococcoidia bacterium
CTCCGACGGCACCGAGGGGAACGGCTACAGCTGGTTCCCGAGCATCAGCGCCGACGGCCGCTACGTCGCGTTCGAGTCCATTGCCTCCAACCTGGTTCCTGGGGACACCAATGGAGTGAGTGACGTCTTCGTGCACGACCGGTTGACGGGGCAGACCACCAGGGTGAGCGTGGCCTCCGACGGCACCCAGGGGCACAGCGCCAGCGATCATCCGAGCATCAGCGCCGACGGCCGCTACGTCGCGTTCGAGTCCTTTGCCTCCAACCTGGTGCCCGGGGACACCAATGGCAAACGGGACGTCTTTGTGCACGACCGGTTGACGGGGCAGACTGCCAGGGTGAGCGTGGCCTCCGACGGCACCCAGGGGAACGGCGACAGCATATATCCAAGCATCAGCGCTGACGGCCGCTACGTCGCCTTCGTGTCCGGTGCCTCCAACCTGGTGCCTGGCGATGCCAATGGCAACATTGACGTTTTCATAGCAGCGGCTGCGGAGCCTACAGCGATGAGGCTGCAATGGGGCGATGTGAACTGTAGTGGCGATGTGGACGCCGTGGATGCCCTCCAGCTCCTGCGCCATACGGTTCAGCTTCCGGTCTCGCAACAGGAACCCTGCCCCGACATCGGTGTCACTGTATCGGTGGACGGCACTCCCAGGCTCTGGGGCGACGTGGACGGCAGTGGGGATGTGAACGCTGTGGATGCTCTCAAAATCCTGCGCTACGTGGCCATGCTGCCGGTGCAACAGCAGCCCGGGACGCCACCCATAGGCAGGGAGGTAGAGGTCGGTCCCTCTGGAGGGTCGGAATAGCGCTGCGACCCGTCATATCCGACGGTGTGCATTCCGCCACCACCTCCCGACCTGGACTGTGATGACATCCCCTATCGCAATTTCGTCGTGAGGCCACCAGACCCCCACAGGCTTGACCAAGACGGTGACGGCATAGGATGCGAGGAGTAAAAGAGGAGGGGGAGGGTGTGAGGAGCGTTTATCGTATCGTTTCTCTCTACTGGCTCCTGCGGGCCGCCGTCCGTGGCCCCGGGAGCCTCCTGCGCTACCTGATGCGCAGGGAGATAAGGCGGGCCACCTTCCGGGCCCTGAACCGGGCCTTTAGGGCCACGGGTCTCTATGGGCCCCGAAGGAGACGGTGAGCTAGTATGAGGCCCATGAAGCTCAGGCTCAGGCCGGGGTGGCGGCGGGCCGTTCTCCTCCACCTGGCGGGCTTTCCTTTCCCCGAGGTAGCCCGGGCCACGGGCTATACCTACGGTGGGTTGCGCCATCTCCTGCGCCACCCCAGGATGCGGCAAGAGCTACCCCGCCTCCTGGAGGAGGCGGCCGCCTTGCGGAGGCGTCACAGGTCTTGACCACCTCGGCATCGGCGGGCTACACTTCCAGCTGGAGCCCCGACTTCATTGGCCTCCGAGGGATTTTCCGTCCATATCCGTCCATTTTCGTCCATTTTTGTCCATGCTCTGCGCATGTTTCGTCCATTTTTGTCCATGCCCTGCGCCTACCCCGCTCATAGCCCTGCGCCCCGCAGCCGGGGGCTTGCCAAGCCCAGGCCCCGCCGTTACACTCCCATGCTGCAGCACCTCAGCTGCCCCTCAGGGATTTTCCTTGCATTAGTCTGCATTTTCATGCATTTTTCTGCACCCTTCCTGCGTTTTTCTGCACACTTTCGCTCTCCCCATCCCCTCGCCACGACGCCAAGGCCTCTAGGGGCATGAGGGCAAACCGCCGGGCCCGCCTACCCTGGCCTGGGGCGTGCACCAGCACCACCAGGGGTAGCCTCCCTGTGGCCCTTGCCCCCTCCTCAGCCTGGGCGATGGCCGCAAGGAGCCACTGGGGGAGGGTGCGCCGGGCCTTGACCTCGACGGCCCAGGAGGGGGAGAGGACGTCAGGGGCCCGCCGGCCGATGTTGGGCAGGCGCTCCCCGCCCAGGGCCCTGGCCACCAACCTCTCATGCCTCTTCCAGCGGGGCTCACTCATAGAGCCCCCCTTGCAGGGCCCGCCATAAGGTGAGGCAGGCAAGGAAACCCTCCCTGGCCTGAGGGAGGAAGACCCGCTTCTCCCCGTAGCCCTTCTCCCGCAGCCCCACCACGTAGGCCTCCCCTACCGGGCGGCCCGTCATCTCCTCCAAGGCGATGGCGTAGGCCCCCAGTTGGAGGGCGGCCTCGGGCCAGATGCCACCCGTTTTCCAGTCCACCAGGGTCAGCACTCCATCGGCCCCGCAGGTGATTAAGTCGCAGGTGCCAGCGAAGCCGTGGCGCTTACTCACCAACACTTGCTCTGCGGCCACGAGGCGGAGACCATAATCGGCAAGGAAACTCAGGGCCGCCCGCACCCAAGCCTCCCACTCGGGGGGATAAGGCTTCCCCTCAAGGGCCAAGGCGATGGCCCCATGCACCTGGGAGCCCTTCTGGGCAGCTATGTCTCGCTGCCTCTCTGGCTCGCTCTCCGCCAGCTGCAACGCCTCCTCTATATCCGCCCCACTGGCCACCAGCTCCCGCACCGTCTCAATAATGGTGCGCCGGGCCCAGGACGCCAGGCCGGGCCTCATCAACACCGAGAGGACGGTAGTTGTCGAAGGATAGGAGACGCCGTCTATCACATAAAAGCGCCCCTCCGTCCCTTCGAACCGCCAGACTGGCAAACGGGGGATAACCAGGGGGTCATCGCCCCTCCGAGACTTAGGGAGGACGTCTCCCTTTTGTGCAAGGCCCCGCCGAGGCCGCCACGACCCCTTGAGGCGACGGGCAGCCCCACAGGCGAGGCCACTCTGCCCAGATGTCACCGAACCCACCTCCTAGCTCCTTGCGCCAACGGCCCTCCTTGGGGCCTACTCCCCTCCCACAAAGCCTTCACTACCCAAGAAGGAAGGCGTGGGGGTGAGAAAACGTAAAAACAACGGCGGCATTGAACTCTAATTCGCAATATTTCGCCCTCATTGCCGCAGCGAGGGCATAAATAATGGACACCGGGCGGCAGTGGCTGCGGGGCCTCGAGTTGCCAGGCCACGGCCTCCCCTCCCCTACCTTCGCTTGGAGGGGGTGACTTCACGGGTTTCACGACTTTCACGACTTTCACGTATATCTGTTTCCCCCTTTTTCTTCGAACTTACCATTAGTAAGCACACCAAAAAAGAGACAACAGATATACGTGAAACCCGTGAAAGTCGTGAAAGTCGTGAACCGCAGGGGCCTCATGGCTCCTCTTCCTCCTCGACGATGGTTGGGGTGGGCCCATGTCGCCAGCACCACCAACTGCCCTGGCCATCCTCGGTGTAGTCACCTGGGCGTCCGCATTCGGCGCAGCGGGGGCCTTGTTGGGGATCTGGGGCTTCCTCCTGTGTTCGGAGGCCGATGCCTTGCCAGCACCATGTGACCTTGCCCTCCACCGTGCGTTGCACCTCCCGCACCTGGGGTCGCAGCTCCCTGATGCGGCGGGTGAACTCATGGGCGGTAGGCGTGGGCAGGCCATGCCCCATGGCGTAGCGAACGTAAGCCCGCAACAATTCCTTCTTGCTCACCACCGCCTCGGCGTGGGTGAAGGTGAATTCATCCAGCCAGCTCCCAATGGGGTCGGTGGCCTCCCGGAACTCCCGCCAAGCCGCCTGCATGGAGGGGGTGACGGTTAGCCCCTTCTCTTGCACCCGGGGCAGGACTTCGAGGGCCCGATTCAGAAGTCCTGAAAGCTCACCTGGTTGGGTCAGCCGCTCCAGGAGGACGTGCTGGGGCACCTCCCGCTCTGTGCCTCGAAAGAGCCGTTCAAAGGGGACGATTACCCATCGACTGAAGAAGGCCTCGCTGGCATCGGAGGCCCGGGGTGGATGATTGGCTGAGAAAATCAGCCGGCAGAAGGGGTGGAAGCGAAATTGGTCTCGGTATTTGTGCTCGGCCATTAATTCATCGCCTCCCACCAGGGCCTTGAATACAGCTGTGGAAGCCAGGTGCTGGGAGGGCAGGTCGCTACAGATGTTGGCCAACTTCCCCCCCAGTTGGCCGACAGCAAACCTATTTACCTCCAACTGGTGGAGGGAGAGGCTGGAGACGTTGGCCTTGCCCAAGAAGGCCCGCAGGAGGGCGAGGAAGGTAGACTTCCCCGTTCCTCCCTCACCTAATAGCAAGACTGCTTTCTGGGGCCAGGGGTGAGGGAGCATGAGCCAGGCCACCAGCTCCCAGGGGACGCCAGCCTCATAGGCGTCCTCAGGGAAGACCTCCTTGCAGAAGGCCTCGATGGCTGGGCAGGAGGCTGAGGGGTCATAGCGCACGGGGAGCTGGATTGGCGAGAGGAAGTCGGGGCTGTGAGGGGAGAGCTCCCCCGTCCTCACATTCAGGAGGCCATTCAGAAGGTTGATGGTGTCCAGGGGCGGCCTCTCCCAGAGGGAGGGAGCTTTGGCTAGTAGGAGTTGGATGGTGTTGCTGACCAGCTCCCCTCGGAAGCGGTGGGCCTCGCCCCACTCCTCCAGAAGCTCCCGCACTCGCCTCCTTACCCACTTCTCGCCGTCAGGGCGGTAACAGCCATCCTGGTAGACGTAAAGGGCGTCTCCCAAGTCCCTGGCGAAGTGGGCCTCCTTCTCGAGGGCCACGGCCAGGGCGTGGGCGGTGACCCTACTGGGCGGGGGTGTAACAGGCGAGGGCAGTTCAACGGCTGGCCTCGCCCCTCTCATGAGCGTCTCCATCTCCTGGCGAAAGCGGACCCTGTCCCGCTCACACCAGCGGAACAAACCATTGGGGTCTTTGACGTGCTCTGGGGCCTCTATCACTAGCAACCCGGGCACGTCGGATGCCACCTTGTGGGGGAGGCGGTCGGCGTCCGGCTCCTTCCACAGGTAGACCTTTTCGATGCCTTCCAGGTATCGAGCCCACTCGGGCTGCCAGGAGTCCTTACCTGGGAGCCCTAAGGCGGGGAGGCCACAAAGCCACAGCGTGGCCGTGTCGGTCTCCCCTTCCACCAGCAAGAGGAAGCCCTTCTTCTTGGCGTCCTCCAATCTGTCGAGGCCATATAGGCGGGCACGGGCGCCAGGTTCCCACTTGAACCTGGGGCCCTCCTCATTGGTGAGGGCAAGGCGGTAGCGTTTGGCTACGACCTGCCCCCTCTCGTCCCGATAGGGGATGCATACGGCCGGCTGGCCGCCCTTGCCGCCAGGAGGCCAGTGGGCATCGTGCCATCCCAATTCTTTCAGGAAGCCCAGGGGCAACCCCTTGGCCTCGGCCAACTCCTCCAGGCGGAGACCCTTCCTGTGGTTGGCCCCGTTCCCGTTGCTACCGATGACGCCCAATTCCCTGAGTTTGGCTATCACTTCCCTCCTGTCGTGGCCGGCGAAACATCGGCCGATGAAGGGCTCCCCTTTTT
This sequence comes from Dehalococcoidia bacterium, assembly GCA_032249735.1. Classification (GTDB taxonomy): domain Bacteria; phylum Chloroflexota; class Dehalococcoidia; order SM23-28-2; family HRBIN24; genus JAVVHA01. Next base: position 5,357 of record JAVVHA010000009.1, read on the forward strand.
CATTCAGCCCTTGAAGGCCCAACGATGGGTGCCTGTCGCCATGGCGGTGTCCTGGCAGGGGGCAGTGGACGGCCCCCTTGCCTCGCTTGGCCGCCTTATGGCACTCGCAGTGGGGGTTGGTGCAGAGAAGAGGCTGGAGGCGGATGGCGTTCATGCCCTCACCCCCTCCAGCTGGCGCCCCTCCAGGGCCTGGATTAGCTCCAGTAAGTCCACCGTGCGCTTGGCGTAGGGCCACCATCGCCACGGCACGGGCTTTGCGTCCCGGAGGGCGATATATCGCTCACCTCCCCTCACTGGGGCCCGTAACAGCTCAAGGAGGGCGATCTCCCAACACAGACGGCGCAAATCGTCCCGCACTAGCCAGGCCTGGACACCTAGGCGACATAAAATGCGCACGGCCAAGTCGGGGAGGGAGACAGAGGCTGGCAGCATCCGCCACCGATAGGGCGTGGCCAAGGTGGGTTGGCCGCCCAGCGCAACGAGCTTGCCTAAGACGATACGCCTGCCGCCCTTGCGCCAGGTGAGGGCCAGGGGGGTATAATGGCATGGGAGCCCTCGGCAGGGACTCCCCTTTCCAGGCCCGTGCCCCCTCCCCCAGGTGGCACCCGGGCCTTTATTATTGTGTCGTCGGAGCATCGGTCTCACCTCCCAACTGGGGCTGGTGCTCTTCGGGGCCCGCCGCCTCCGGCCCGGCAAAGCTCGGGCGGCGGGCTTCTTCTTGCTGAAGCTCCCGGAGGGCCTGTTGCACCAAGATGGCCACTTGGCAGGCAGGCCTCCGCAGCTCTTTCTTGGCTAGCCTTTTGACTGCAGCCCACACCTCGTCCGAGAACCAAACCCTGACGTATGGCAACGCTCTCACCTCCAATCTGGACGTTACAAGAGCCGGGGGTGGCCAGACAATGGAATTTTGGGAAGAGGAAGCCAAAATTCCGCTTATGAGCTTAAGTGATTCTCCGGAGGGGGAGGCCTATGAGTTTGGCGAGGGACACCACTCTCTTGCGGAGCAGGTCGAGGTCGTCGTGTTGGGAGTAGAACCCGGCCTCAATGGCCAACTCCATCAGCTTCTTCCACGTGTCCCTGTGCACCACCCGCAAATAGAGGATGTAGGCCAGCCACTCTTCATGCCCCTTGCGATACCTCGGGCCCGGCTTCCACAAGAATGCCCCAACATCCTCTTCGTAAAGCCTGGCCTGTTCCAGGATACTCTCCCGCACCTCCCGACATATGGCCTCGATAACCTCCTCCAGCCACTTTCGGTCCTGTCTCACGGGGTCGTAGAGGAACGGAAGAGGGTGAGGGGGGAATATCCATGGCTGGCGCTCTACCACCCGCACCGTTGTGCCCTCGACCTTGTGGACTCCCACCTCTATCGGCAGGCCTGGGGTGGGCAGGAACTCGGCGAAGCCACCCAGCTCCAGCCTCGGCCGTTTCCCCTTGCTCTTCCCCCAACGCAGGTGCAAGGCGTAGCTCCAGCGCAGGTCGTCCCAGGTGCGCTCTGGGAGGGGCCAGCGGGATAGGAATGCCTCCACCTCCCTGCGGAGGGAGGCGACCAGGCGGTAGTGTCGCTCTAAGGGGGTGTCCTTATCCTTATAGGCCTCGGCCAGCTCCGACATCAAGTCGAGGCTGCCGTGCTGGGCTTCATCCCACGTTCGCCGTCCCTCACTTGTAAGGGGGTCGGGTGCTCCCAACTCCTCCAGTTTGGTGAAGAGGGCGGCCAGGTCAGCCGTGAATGCCTTGTCCTCGTTGAGGCGGGCGTAGTAGAAGCCGGTGACCCGCCAGGCCAGTTCCGCCCGGCTCATGCGGTGTGGCAAGTCTCATCACCTCCTACCAGGTGCTGCGAGGGAGACCGGGCCCCCTGCGTGGTAGGCCGCAGGGGCTTGCGGGCGGTGGCCAGCCGCCACCCGGTCCCACCTGTGTCTTCCATGATACCGCAGTGCTAGCTAGCCTGCGCCCTTCGCCTCCCCTGAGCCCAGGAGTCTCTATCACGCACCCAGCGCCCTGTCCACCAGCTCCGCCGCCCTCCTGTCCATCTCTGAGAGAGCGTGGGCGTAGACGTCCAGAGTAACGGAAGCCTGGGTGTGGCCAAGCCTACGCTGCAAGGTTTTCACGTCCAGGCCAGAGGCGGCAAGGAGGGTGGCGTGGCAATGTCTCAAGTAGCGGGCGGGCCTCCTGGGCACCCCTGCCCTCTCGCACAGCTCCCTCATAACGTTGCTCACCTGCTTGCTGGAGGGTGGTTTTTCTGCCCAGAAGAGATGGACACTATTTCGGGGCAGCCTTCTTAGCAGCGCCACGGCCGAAGCGGGGAGGGTCACTATCCTCTCGCCCGCTTTGGTCTTGGGCTTGCCGATGTGCCAGGTGCTCCCCGCCCAGGTGACGGAACGCCTCACTCGCAAAGCCCCGGCAGCCCAGTCAACATCCTCCCATCTTAGGCCTAGCAGCTCACCAACCCGTAGGCCTGCCATGAGCATGAGGGCTAAGCCCCAGGCGAGGGGCCGCCCGTCCTCCAGGGCAGCCTGCAGGAAGCGCTTCATGTCCTCCAGCGTCCAGTCCCTGGCCTCCCTGGGTTGGTGCCGTGGCCGTGGCACCCTCTGCATAGGGTTGTAGCCCAGGAGGCCCCGGCGCACCGCCTCTTCGAGGCAGGCATGAAGGGTGGCCCAGCACAGCTCCAGGGAGCGACTGCCCATCCCCTCCCGCTGCAGCTCCTCCAGGGCAGCGGCCAGATGTAGGGGCTCCAGGCGGGAGAGCCGGAGCCTGCCCATGCGCAACAGGAGGGGCGAGAGCACCTGCCGCCTCCGCCTCAAGGTGGTGGGGCGCCACCTGGCCTCCCCCTCACGCAGCCACAGGTCGCACCACTCTCCTAGGGTCAGGCGCAGGGGAGGGGCGAGCTGTCCCCGCCGGTGTCTCTCTATGAGGGCCAGCAGCTTCTCCTGGCACTCCCGCCTGGTCCTGCCTGACACCCAATAGCGGTGCCCGCCCAGCCTGATGGCCGCCTGCCAACCCCGGCCTTTGCGGCGGTAGGTGCCCTCGTGGTTGCCCCGCCTAGGCATGGTTTCTCCCCTCCCGACCTGCGGCTCTGGGGGCGAGGGCGGGCTGGCACCATTTGGGCACCATTGGGAGGGCTTTCGGGGAGCGGTGCCGTTGCTATACTCTAATGCGGGGGCCACCGTAGCTCAGTGGCAGAGCAGCGGTTTCGTAAACCGCGGGCCGTGGGTTCGAATCCCACCGGTGGCTCCAGTGAGCCCGCCGGAAGCCCAGGAGGCGAAGATGGGTGCTAGGAGCAGTACTCAGGAGCTGGAGCATGCGCAGGCGGTGCAGGATATCGCCCGCCTCCGCTTCCCCTTCCCTACTTCTGGCCGTCCCTACCTCAAGACCTACACCAACCACCCCCAGCGTACCATGGGCGTCCGCACCCCTAGAGGTACGGTGGTATACCCCGACATTGTGGTGGTGCGCCACCCCGAGAACGAGACGGTCATGCTAGGGGAGGTGGAGACGGCCGATACCGTCAACGAGGACGAGGCCCACGAGTGGAAGTTGTTCGCGGAGTTAGCCCCTCTCTACCTCTACGTGCCTGTGGGATACGCTGACGAGGCCCGTAGGCTGTGTAAGAAGCTAAAGATACCCATCGTGGGATTGCGCAGCTGGCGCTACCTCCAGGGCCAGCAACGGCTGGAGATAAACGATGTCTTCACCCAGTGGACTGGCCTGGAGGACTTGGCCCCCGAGCCCATCAAGGGGTTCCTCAAGCGGTACCTGGAGTTCCGCGAGCGGGAGATGGCCCGCTAAGAGAGGCCCAGGGCGGCCAAAACCTCTTCCCGGTGCTGAGGATATCTCTCGGCAAAGCCCCACAGGAGCCCGAAGCAGCCAGCCAACATCATGTCTCCGTGGGGGACGGCGAAGTAGGGCCCAAGCCTGCTCCCCCGTAGCTTGCCCCGCTGGGGCCCCGTCACCGCCAGAAAAGGCCTTCGCCCCCCGGAGCGGTCGGCATAGAAGACGCCATGGCCGTGGGTGGCGAACACCTCCTCATGGGTGAGAGTGCCGTGCACCAGCCTCTGCGCCAGTTCTTCGATCTGTTGGCCGGAAAGGAGGCCAGTATGGTGTTCGAAGAGGGAATAGATATAGGTGCCCCGCAAATGGAAAGCCAAGGCGTGCATGTTGCCCAGGTTGATGATGAGCTGCTCCCCATGGCTAGCCACCTGAGGGTCCTGAAGAGCGCCCAAGGCGGCGGCGGGCCCCGTGTCCAGAAAGACGGTGGGCACACCCTCGCGGGAGGCAAGGCGGAGCATGGCCCGGGCCCGCGTCAGGTAATCAGGCACCTCCTCAGGCAGCATGGCGAACCGGCGCAAGTCGTTGCCGGCTTCCACCACTTGCCGCAGGTGGTCGAAGCGAAAGAGGCGGTCGGAATATCCAGGAGGGGCAGCCCCATGGTCCAGGCAGGCCAAGGCCAGGCCTCCCCACTCCCCCTCTACCTCGAACAGCGAAAGGGCCTGGCGAATGGCCTCCATGTCCAAGTCCTTGAGTTCGATGCGAGCGGCCCGTCCATCTAAGGCCTGGGCCTCATCCTCGGAGACGATGGTCACCCCCATGGAGCGCACCTGATCGAGGTCGTCGTCGAAGGTCTGGGCTGCCTCGGGGGTGGCGAAGGCGGGAAGGCCGGCCTGGAGGTGGCGCTGCAGGGCCCAGTGACAGGGCCCACCGCCCTGGATGGTGCCCACTAGCACTACCGGCCTCCTCTCCAAGGTGGCGCGGCGGATGCGGCGGGCGGCCATCTCGGTGGGCGAGGGGAGGATGAGCTGGATACAGTTCTCGATGGGCTGAGTGGTGTCGAACAACAGGATGTCCTGGGTGCCGGTGCCCACGTCGATGGCCAGGATGCGCATCCTACTGGCTATGATACCACCTGGCCCAGGAGATGGAGTCGGAACCAGTCCCTTGCCGCCTCCGAGGTCTGCTTAAAGAACTTGCCATAGACATCGAAGTGACCACCAGGCACTAGAAGGAGCTTTTTGGGCTCCAGGGCGCGGTTATAGGCCTCCAGGGCCAAATCGGCCACTGCCAGATGGTCGTAGGCGGCCACGATCATCAGGAGGGGCGTGGGGCTGATTCTGTCCACGAACAAACCCGGCTCATACTCCAGTAGCATCTCTAGGGAACGAAGGGTCACCTCGTTGCGCCAGGATGGGGCCCGTTGGGCTGCCTCGGTGAACCACTGGTAGGCGTCCTGGGTGGGGAGGGCGCAGGGTGTGGTCAGAGGGTCCTGTGCCACTACGGGGATGGTGGCCGGGGGCTCCCCCCGCAGGCGGGCCTGGCGGTCGGCCTCAAACAAGGGCTCGGCCTGGGCCGCCAGGTCGGCCCGCACCAGGCGCTGGCGGTTACGGTAGCCACTTATGAGGGGGACTTGGGAGACCACGCAGCGCACCCGCCTATCCAGGGCCCCCACCACGATGGCGTGGCCTCCCGAATACGAGGAGCCCCAGACGCCGATGCGTTGGCCATCCACCTCCGGCAGGGTGCGGGCAAAGGTGATGGCGTGGCGGTAGTCGCGCATCTGGGCCCAAGGGTCTATCTCCTGGCGGGGATAGCCATCGGAGGCGCCAAAGTTGCGATGGTCGAAGACCAGCACCCCCAGGCCGCCATCGCAGAATACCTGGGCGTAGTCGTCCAGGAACATCTCCTTGACGGCCGAGAAGCCGTGGGCCATGACCACCGTGGGCACTGGGCCCTGCGCCCCATCGGGGTAGTAGAACCAGCCCCTGAGGGTCACTCCCTCGGCGTTGAACTCGATGTCCCTGCGCATGGTCCCCTCCTGCCGCCGTTGGCCGGCAGGCCCATTATATCTTGTTCAGGAGGATGAGGAGGCCCACAGCGATGAAGGCCACTGCCGCCACCCTCTCTACCCATTCGGTGGGGACGTAGCGGCCGCCCACGAGGCCCACGGCCACGGCTATAGCCGTGGCCAGGGCGAAGGCGGCGGTGGCCCCAACCAGGATGGGCACAAAAGTGCGCTCCTTAGCGGCAAGGGCCAACACTGCCAACTGGGTCTTGTCCCCTAGCTCTGCCAGGAAGATGAGGGAGAAAGCAGTAGCCAGCACCTTCCACTCCATAGGTCTACCTCCTGGGACGGTCTAGGCCTCAGGGGCGATGATCTCCTGGCCTCCCATGTAGGGGCGCAGGACCTTGGGCACCACCACTGTGCCATCGCGCTGCTGATAGTTCTCCAGTATGGCGATCATGGTGCGGGGGAGGGCGAGGCCTGAGCCGTTGAGGGTGTGCACGAACTCCGGCCGTGCTCCCCGCTCGCGGCGGAAGCGGATGCCGGCGCGGCGGGCCTGAAAATCGGTGCAGTTAGAGCACGATGACACCTCCAGCCACTCTCCGGAGCCGGGCGCCCAGGCCTCGATGTCGTAGGTCATAGCGGCGTTGAAGCCCAGCTCGCCAGTGCAAAGCAGCACCACCCGATGGGGTATGCCCAGGGCCTGCAGGAGGGCACAGGCGTCCTCCACCAGGGCGTCCAGCTCTTCCCCCGAACGCTCGGGCTCCACGAACTTGTACAGTTCCACCTTGTCGAACTGGTGGACGCGCTTGATGCCCCGCACCTCCCTTCCGCCTGCGAACTTTTCGCGGCGGAAGCAGGGGGTGTAGGCCACGTAGTAGATGGGCAGGGCGCCTGGGGGGAAGATCTCGTCCCGGTGGAGGTTGGTGAGGGCCACCTCGGCGGTGGGCAGGAGCCAGAGGTCCTCCTGGGCATCGTGATACATGAACTCGGCGAAGACGGGTAGCCAGCCTCCCTTCCACATGCACTCCTCCCGCACCAGGGCCGGGGGGTAGACCTCCCGATAGCCGCGGGCAGTGTGGAAGTCCAACATCCAGGAGATGAGGGCCCGCTGTAGCCGTGCCCCTGCCCCCCGCAGGACGTAGAAGTGGGAGCCAGCTAGCTTGACCCCGGCATGGAAGTCGATGATGCCCAGGCGTTCCCCCAGCTCCCAGTGGGGCCGCGGTGAGAAGTCGAACGCTGGGGGCTCCCCCCACTGGCGCACCACTACGTTGTCCTCCTCTCCTTCGCCTTCGGGCACCCTCTCGTCGGGTATGTTGGGCAGTTGGAGCAGGAGGTTCTGCAACTGGGGCTCCAGCTCCTTCAGGCGCGCCTCCAGCTCCCGCAGGCGTTGGGAGATAAACGAGGAGCGGGCCATGAGGTCGTCGCGGCGGTGTTGGGCGTGGCGTCTCTCCTGCGTGGGGGTCTGGGGGTCCTGGATGAGGCGGGAAAGGTGGCCCAGCTCCTTAGAGAGGGCGTTGCGCTCCGCCCGTAGGGTCTCGGCCTCGTGCAGAAGGCGGCGCCACTCCTGGTCCAGGGCTATGACCTCATCCAGGGGGGCCTGGGCGCGCCGCTTGCGCAGGGCCTCCCGCACTACCTCTGGCCGCTCGCGGATGAGCTGGATGGGCAGCATCTCACCTGCTCTCCCGGTGAGCGATGCGGAACCCCTCTAGGGCCAGGATTCGCACGTCCTGGGGCACGGGGGCCGCCAGGCCACAGGCCCCCATGGGCTCTAGGACGCGGTCGCGCAGTAGGTCCTCCTGACTTGCCCAACAGAGGAGGGTGCCGGGGGGAGGGCAGAGACGGGCGCCAGGAAGGGGGCGGCAGAAGTAGATGAGATCGATATGTTGATGGGGCTCCCCGGGCTCGGCGGCGTCCTCCACGAGGATGGTAAAGGGGGGTTGCACCTGCCCCGGATACGAGAATGGGAAGGTGGGAGCAGTGGGTATGACCTCCACCTCCAGGCCCGTCTCCTCCCTGACCTCCCGCAGGACAGCAGTCACTGGGTCCTCATGGGGCTGTAGGTGACCTCCTGGGGGCACCCACATCTGAAGTTTGGGGTGCCACAGGAAAAGGGTGCGTCCCCCATCCAGTACAAACCCGGTGCAGGTGAAGTGACGCCTCATGGGCCCTTCTCCCGCAGGGCAGGGAAGAGGATAACCTCCCGAATAGAGCCTTGGCCAGTGAGGGCCATCACCAGGCGGTCGATGCCGATGCCCAGGCCGCCGGCGGGAGGCATGCCATGCTCTAAGGCCACCAGGAAGTCCTCGTCGGCCACCTCCACCTCTTCGTCAGCAGCGGCGCGGCGGCGGGCCTGCTCCAGGAAGCGCTGGCGCTGCTCCACCGGGTCGTTAAGCTCGCTGTAGGCGTTGGCCACCTCCCTTCCCGCGATGAAGAGCTCAAAGCGCTCGGCTAGCCTGGGATCCTCTGGCTTCCGTTTGGCTAGGGGGGAGAGCTCGATGGGGTAGTCCACCACGAAGGTAGGCTGGAGGAGGTGGGGCTCCACCAGGTTGGAAAGGATCTCGTCGATGGTCTTAGCCCGGTCCCAGTGGGGCTGGATGGGCAGGCCGCAGGCGGCGGCCGCTGCCTTAAGGGAGGTGGCATCAGGGTGGGCATCGATGTCGATGCCCGTATGCCGGAGGATGGCCTCCCGCAGGGTGAGACGCTGCCAGGGTGGTGAGAAGTCCAGGACCACATCGCCATAGGGCACTTGGAGGGTGCCCAGAGCCTCGCGGGCGGTATAGACCACCAGCTCCTCGGTGAGGACCATGATCTCACGGTAGTCGGCATAGGCCTGGTAGGCCTCCAGCATGGTGAACTCTGGGTTGTATTTGGCGGAGGCCCCCTCATTGCGAAAGACGCGCCCCAGCTCATAGACCCGCTCGTAACCACCCACCAGGAGCCGCTTCAGGTGGAGCTCCAGGGCGATGCGCAGGTATAGATGTCTGTCCAAGGCGTTGTGGTAGGTAACGAAGGGCCTGGCTGCCGCCCCTCCCGCCTGGGGCTGGAGGACGGGCGTCTCCACCTCTAGGAAGCCCTTTTGGTCGAGAAACCTGCGCACAGCCGCCACGATGCGGCTGCGAACTCGGAATATCTCCCGCACCCATTCGTTGGCCATCAGGTCGAGGTAGCGCTGGCGGTAGCGGGTCTCGATGTCCTGGAGGCCATGCCATTTCTCGGGGGGCGCCCTAAGGGCCTTGCACAAAAGGGTATAGGAGCGGGCCTGCACTGTGGGCTCGCCGGTGCGAGTGCGGAACATCTCCCCTGCTACGCCGAGGAAATCCCCGAGGTCGAGGTCTTGGAGGGCGTCATAGGCCTGGGGGCCCAGGATGTCCTGGCGGTGGTAGGTCTGGATACGTCCGGAGCTGTCGCGTAGGTCGATGAAGGTGGCCCGCCCCATGTGACGCATGGCGGTTATCCTGCCGGCCACCACCACTGAGGGGGGGCTAGATCCGTGGGCCTCCGCCTCCTGGAGGGCAGCTATAGCCTCCTGAGCGGTATGGGTGCGGTGGAAACGGTGGGGATAGGGGTCGATGCCCCGGGCCCGCCACCGCTCTACCTTGGCCAAGCGGTGAGAGATTACATCTTCCAGGTCCACAGCTTTTCAGCCACCAGAAGGCGCTAGGCGGGGCCCCAGCGGCCCCGCCTGCCCATTTTAAGGGCAATGTGCCATCCCTTTCTAGCTTATGGCGGCTATGGTCCAGCGGCGGACACCTGCTGGCACCTTTACCTCCACCACCTCACCCACGCTTCGGCCCAGAAGGGCCTGCCCTACGGGGGATTCATTGCTGATGCGACCTTCCTTAGGGTCGGCCTCGGCGCTGCCCACGATGGTGTAGCGGAAGACCCTCCCCTCCTCATCCATAAGGGTGACGGTGGAGCCTAGGGTCACTGTCTGAGAGCCGTGGTGTTCCTCGATAATGATGGCGTTCTGAATGATGCGCTCCAGCTCCCGGATCTCCCCCTCCACCATGGCCTGCTCGTTCTTAGCGTCCTCGAACTCGCCGGAGGCCTCGGAGCCGGCCAACTCCCGTGCTTCCTGGATGCGTTTGGCCACCTGGGGGCGGCGGACGTTGATGAGGTAGTCCAGCCGCTGCTTAAACCGGGCCAGCCCCTCTCTGGTGATAGGTATAGGCTTGTTCGTCATGTTGGAGCTCACCCCTTGTGGTAGTTTAAGGAAAAAAAGGTCTGGGGATCGTCCCCACTTGCGAGGACACTGCCATTTTAGCTCAAGGATGGCGGCCTGTAAAGGGCTATTCCGCTGTCCTTCAGGTATACGTTCGGACGGGTTCATGGACCGTCGTGCGTCATAGCTCCCACGGAGCTCCTCACGCAACCTCTCCCGCGTCAGCAGCCCTGAACTATAGGCCAAGAGCGGGAGGCTCACCATTTTCTCCGTTCGCTCGCCTCTTGTTCATCGCCTTGCCCAGCCCCAGCAAGCCCTTCAGGTCTCGGAAGCCCTCCTCCACCTTCCTGCGCTGTCGATGCAGCTGGAGGGCCAGCTCCAGGTTGGTGAACAGTCGCAGATGTTCCCTGAGGACCCCGCGTGACCCTGACCAGATTCCCCCCGCCCCTACCCTTCTAGAGGGCGCCACGGCGGAGGTGGCTCTCATCCGGGCGCAGGCCGGGCGGCAAGGATCGCCCACAGGATGGCGGCGGCCTTCCTGGCCTCCTCCGGCCGATGGAATACCTCCTGGGCAAAGGGCAACAGGTCCTATTTTCCAAGGGGCAAGACCGCCATCGCTGCCACTTCTTCACCCCTCACAGCACCACCGCCTGTCCAAAGTCAAGTCCAGGGCTCAGCATATGCTACTTGACAGGACACGGACGTGACAGAGTTGGGCGTGCGGTCGTCATCCCGTTTATGGGCTTAGCTCCTGCCGAGGCGCCAAAGTGGTCGCATAGTCAACTTGCGAGGTCTCCCCCTCCATACCATGGCGGTGGATGATGGCCGAGGTGCCCTCCAACGTCCTCATCCTGGAGTAGTTCCTGGACGTGGGCATCGACGGCATCAGCATCGGCTCCAACGATCTGACGCAGCTGCTGTTGGGGGTGGACCGGGACAGCGCTATGCTGGCCCAGGAGTTCGACGAGCGCAACGAGGCGGTCATGGAGGCCCTCCGCATACTGGTGCGGGGGGCTCTACGGCGAGGAGTCACCGTCTCCATCTGCGGCCAGGCCCCCAGCGACTTCCCAGAGCTGACCCGCAAGCTGGTGGAGTGGGGCATCACCTCCATCTCCATCAACCCAGACGTCATCGACAGCACGCGGGAGTTAATAGCGGCAGTGGACAAAGCTGGACGGCTGGCGCCAGGCCGCAGCGGCGACCCGCTGACGCCTACGCCCCTGGCCATAGCTCCTGGACATAGCAGCGGTGCCCGGGCAGCAGGGCCCGGGCATCTACACGCGGGCGAGCCCTGACCGCGAGCCGCCCCTGGTGCCCTATGCCCGAGTGAGATAATGGGGGTAGTGCGCGTTGTTCTAGGCCAACGGGGGTGCTAATATTGCTGTCCGAAGGGAGACGGGCACGCAGGGGGTGGTGGAGTGCCCGAAATTGGACTGCCCGAGCTCCTCATCATTCTGGGCATCCTGGTGCTCCTGTTCGGTGCGGGGAGGGTGGCGGAGCTGGGCGGGGCCCTGGGCCGTGCGGTGCGTGAGTTCCGGCGGGCGGTGCGCGAGGAGCCGGAGGAACAGCAGACCCCTCCGGCCGTCGAGACCAACGGTGGTGACCAGGCCCGCCCCGGCTACTACCAGCACTAGAGTTGCACATCCGGGGGCGGCCGTGGAGCGGCCAGCGTCCGAGTTTGCCTCGCCGCCTGAGGCCACCGGGCCAAGGGTGCTGGTGGTGGACGACGACGAGCGCCTGCTGCTGGCGCTGTCGCGGGGGCTGCGACTGCGCGGCTTCCAGGTGGCCCTGGCCGCGGACGCCTCCCAGGCGCTCCCATATCTTGAGGGCGGCTGGCCTCAGGTGGTGGTGCTGGACGTCATGCTCCCCGGCACCGATGGCCTCACCCTTTGCCAGTGGGTGCGCCAGAGCTCCGATGTCCCCATCCTCATGCTTACCGCCCGCGACTCGGTGCCCGACCGAGTGGCGGGGCTGGAGGCCGGCGCCGACGACTACCTGGTCAAGCCCTTCTCCTTAGACGAGCTGGTGGCACGGCTGCGGGCCCTGCTGCGTCGGGCAGCGGGCCGGCCCCGCTCCAGGCGGCTCACTTATGCCGATCTGGAGCTGGACCTGCGCTCCTGGCGGGCCAGCCGCGGCGGCCAGCTCCTGCCCTTGACGGCTATCGAGTTCCGCCTGCTGGAGCTCTTCCTGCGCCATCCCGAGGAGGTGATGAGCCGGGACGAGATCCTGGCTGCCGTCTGGGGCGACGACCCCGAGGTGGAGTCCAACGTAGTGGACGTGCACGTGGCCAACCTGCGCCACAAGATGGAGGCCGGAGGACGCCCCCGCCTCATCCAGACAGTGCGGGGAGTGGGCTACGTCCTGCGGGCGGGTGAGTAGCCCTTGTCGCTGCGGCTGCGACTGGCCCTCCTCTACACGCTCTTGCTGGGGATGGTGCTGGCCGTCCTGGGGGTGGTGACCTTCGTGCTGGTCTCCAAGCGCCTCTATGCCGCTGTGGACGAGAGCCTGCGGGCCGAGGCTGAGGCGGTGGAGCAGGCCCTGGCACCGGTGGACGCTCCCCTCACCCCGTCGCTGGTGCTAGAGCGCTCCCAGCGGCTGGCCCAATTGGCGGGCGAGCTCAGCACCTTCTATGTGCTCGATGCCGGCGGGCGGGTGCTCTACTCCTCGCTGCGGGCACCTCTGTCGGCTCCCGCGGGCAGCTTCTCCAGGTTACCCACCTTCGTCACCTACCGTGTGGGAGGACAAGCCATCCGCTTCTATACGGATCCGCTGCTGGACGGCGACCGCCTCCTCGGGGTCGTGGAGGTGGGGCAGTCACTGCGAGCCACCGATAGCGCCCTGAGCGAGATCCGCAACGTCATCGTCCTGGGCGGGGCGGTGGCACTGCTCCTGACGGCGGGGTCATCCTATCTGCTGGCCGGCCGCGCGCTCCTGCCGGTGCGACAGCTGGCTGCCCTCGCCCGCTACATCGAGCGCACGGGTGACTTCCACCGCCGGCTGCCTGAGCCGGCCACCCGCGGCGAGCCCAAGGAGCTGGTCTCGACGTTCAACGCCATGATCGAGCGGGTGGAGCGGACGCTGGCGTTGCAGGCCGCCTTCCTGGCCGATTCCTCCCACGAGCTGCGCCGGCCCCTGACCGTCATCCGCACCAATATAGACGTCCTACGCTCCAACGACCTGACCAGCGAGGAGCAGAGGGCCTGCCTAGACGAGATGGCGGCCGAGGCGGAGGCCATGGCCAGGCTCATCGCCGACCTCCTCTTCCTCTCGCGGGAGGGGGAGCACGCCATCGAGCATAAGCCCGTGGACCTGAGCGCCCTTGCCCGCGAGCAGGCAACCCGCCTGGCCGAGCAGGCTCAGGGCCATCATCTTACAGTCCAGGTAGAGGACGGGGTTTGGGTGCTGGGCGACCAGGCCCGGCTCTCCCAGATGATGACCAACGTGCTAGAGAACGCCCTCGCCTACACCCCGGCTGGTGGGGAGGTGGCTCTATGCTTGGTCTGTCGGGAGGGGTGGGCCGAGCTGAAGGTTAGCGACAACGGCATCGGCATCCCGCCCGAAGAGCTGCCCCGTGTGTTCGAGCGCTTCTTCCGGGGGCGGGGGGCCAGAGCCATGCGGCCCCAGGGCAGCGGTCTGGGGCTGGCCATCGTCCGCCACGTAGCTGAGATCCACGGGGGGCAGGTGGAGGTCGAGAGTTCCCCTGGCAGGGGCACCACCTTAACCGTCCGCCTGCCGCTCCTTGGGGACGGCCGGCAGCGCCTCTAACCTTTTCCTAATCTTTGCCCTATCTTAATCCCAGCTTCATGAACTGCCCCTTCATCCCTGGCTACCATGACCCCGGGAATGAACGTGAAGGTACCAGCGGCCGCCATCCACTTCCCAGAGGAGGACCGGCAGTGGATCCTGGAACGCATCGATGAGGTGCTGCAGAGCGGGCGCCTCACCTTGGGCCAGCACACCCGTGCCCTGGAGGAGGAGTTCGCTCGTCTGTGCGGTGTGCGGTACGCCGTGGCTACCGCTAGCGGCACTGCCGCCCTGGAGATGGCACTACGGATCATCGGCATCGCCGGGCGGGAGGTGGTGATACCAACCAACACTTTCTTCGCCACCGCCGCCGCCGTCCTGCACGCGGGCGGCATCCCCCGCTTCGTCGATTGCGAGCCTGACTCCTTCGCCCTTGACCCCGTGGCACTGGAGAGAGCTATAGGGCCACGGACGGCGGCTGTCATCTTGGTCCACATCGGTGGCATCGTCAGCCCCCACATCGAGCGCATCGTCGAAATCTGCCGTCGGGCTGGGGTGCCGCTAGTGGAGGACGCCGCCCATGCCCACGGCTCCAGCTACCGGGGACGGCTGGCCGGCAGCTTCGGCCTGGCGGCGGCCTTCTCCTTCTACCCCACCAAGGTGGTCACCAGCGGCGAGGGGGGCATGCTGGTCACCGACGACGAGGGCATCTACCGCGAGGCCCTCATCTACCGTGACCAGGGCAAGGAACGCTTCGATAGCAACCGCCACGTGCGTCTGGGCTACAACTGGCGCATGAGCGAGGTCCATGCTGTCATCGGCCTGGCCCAGGTGCGGCGGCTGCACGAGTTCGTGGCCCACAGGCGGCGCATCGCCGCTATCTACGACCGAGAGCTGATTGGTCTGGCACCGTGGGTGGTTCCACTGCGGGAGCCGGAGGGGGTCTGCACCAACTATTACAAGTACATCTGCTGGTTCCGCGGGCTGCCCCGCGAGCTGCTGAAGGTGCGGCTGCGGCAGCGCTACGGGGTAGCCCTGAGCGGGGAGGTCTACGAGTTACCCTGCCACCGTCAGCCCTGCTTCGCCCCCTGGGACCCGGGCGCCCTGCCCTCCGCCGAGGAGATATGTGCCCGCCATATCTGTCTGCCCATCTCCGCCCGCATGACGGAGGAGGACGCCCTCTACGTGGTGGGCTCCCTGCGGCAGGTGGTGGCCGAGCTGCTGGCCGAGGGCCAGGGGGGTGAGGGGGGATGAGGGTCGGCGTCACCGGCGGCTCCGGCTTCATCGGCTCCCATGTGGTGGATGCCCTGCTGGAGGCGGGGCACCAGGTGCGGGTCCTAGACCTGCGCCCTCCCCACCGGCCCGAAGCGGGGTTCCGGCGGGTGGACGTCCTGGACGCTGAGGGCTTGGCCGATGCGGCTGTGGGCCTAGACGCCCTCTTCCATCTGGCGGCCGTCGCTGACGTCAACGACGTGGACCGTGACCCGGCTAGGGCGGTGGCGGTAAACGTGCTCGGGACGGCCAACGCCCTGGTGGCCTGCCTGCGGGCCGAGGTGGGCCGCTTTTTCCTGGCCAGCACCGTATGGGTCTACTCCTCGCTGCCCGAAGAGGTGGAAGCGCCTGTCGACGAGGACGCCCCCTTGGCAGTGGCAGCCGACCGCCACGTCTACACCACCACCAAGCTGGCCGCCGAGATGCTCTGCCACGACTTCCAGCGCCGGCACGGCCTGCCCTGCACCATCCTGCGCTACGGCATCCCCTACGGCCCTCGCATGCGCCCGTCCCTGGTCATCCCCACCTTTGTGCGCCGCGCCCTCCGGGGCGAGCCGCTGTTAGTGGCCGGCGACGGCTCCCAGAGCCGTCGCTTCCTGTACGTGGGCGACCTGGCCCGCGCCCACACCCTGGCCCTCTCGCCCCAGGCCGCCGGCCGCACCTACAACCTGGATGGCGACGAGGAGGTCTCCATCCTCCGCCTAGCGGAGACAGTCCTGCGCTTGACCGGCTCCTCTAGCCCCATCCAGTTCGTGCCTGCCCGGGGGGGCGACTACCGGGGCGTGGCCGTCAGCAACGAGAGGGCGCGGCGGGAGCTCGGCTGGCAGCCGCAGGTGCCCTTCGAGGAGGGGATGGCCAGGACGGTGGACTGGCTGGTGCAGCAGGAGGGTCTGGCCGCCACCAGGCAGCCATGAAAGAGGCGTTGCCCTCTCACAGGCACGTCGCCCCAGCGCCCCGCTCTCGCCGGTTGGTGGCGGTGGTGCCTGCCTACAACGAGGAGAGCACCGTGGCCCAGGTGCTGGAACGGCTCCACCCCCTGGTGGACCACATAGTGGCCGTGGACGACGGGTCCACCGATGCCACCCGCCAGCGGCTCCTGGCTTGGGCCGGGGAGAGGGAGGGCGTGCATCTGTTGCTGTTCGACCGCAACCGTGGCCTGTCCGCCGCCTACCGGGCGGCATTCCGCCTGTTAGCCAAGCTGCGGGAGCGCGGCGAGCTTTCAGACGACGACATCGTAGTGACAGTAGATGCCGATGGCCAGCACGACCCTTCCGATGTGGGGCGCCTAGTATCGGCCCTGGAGGAGGACGGCTACGATGCCGTCATCGCCCGCCGCGACCTGAAGGGCTACAGCCTCCTTAAGCGAGCCGGCAACTGGCTCCTGTCTCTCTGGGCCTCCCTCTGGGCCGGCCGCCGCCTGCGGGACGTGGAGTCGGGGCTGCGGGCCTTCCGGTTAGGGGTACTGCTGGCCTGCTTGCCTTACTACCGGGGCTGGCGCTACAGCGAGACGGTGGAGCTGGCTGTGGTTCTCTGCCGTCTGGGCTACCGGGTGCTGGACGGGCCCCAGGTGACAGTGCCGGTGCGCCGCTCCCGAACCAGCATCGGCGATGGCCTGGTGGACTTCCTGGTCATGCCTCTGGCCTGGTGGCGGACCTGGGCGGGACATGGGCGGCCGGCCGGCCTCCCCCTGCTCATCTCCTACCTCCTCCCGCTGCCGTTCCTGCTGGGCGTCGCCTTCGTCGTCTTCGACCTGCTGTGGCATCCCCTCTTCCTGGGTGACGACTCGGCCCACCACTACGCCCACATTTGGTTCGTGGGGCGCTACTTGGCCCAGCACCGCACTCTGCCCCTTCACTTCCCGCTGCTGGAGGGAGGGCGAGCCATGGCCTTCCCCTATGGCTTGCCCATCTATGTGGTCGGGGGCCTGCTGCATCTGGCCCTGGGAGACCGGGCGGTGGGGCTAATGATGGCCTTGGCCCTGGTGGGCGTCCTGGGGGCGGCAGCCCTCCTGCGTCCCGTCCTGCGACGACCGTGGCCCCTGGCCCTGCTGCTGTTGAACCCCTTCTTGGTGGACGCGGTCTACGCCTTCCAGCTCACCACCATATGGTGCGCGTGCTTCTTCCTGCTCTGGGCCTGGGCGGTCGAGTGGCGGCGGCCGCTGCTGGCGACTCCCCTCCTCTGGCTAACAGTGGCCTCCCACCCGGTGGTGGGCATCCCCGCCGTCGCCGGCTACTCATCCTATGCCTGGCTGCGAAGGCGGGAGGCCCTGCCCAGCGTGCTGGCGTCGGTCGCCCTGTCGGCCCCGGCCCTGGCCCCTGTCATCTGGATGACGTTGCACACCCCTGCCCTGTCGGAGGCCCCCCTTGGCACCGTCGCCGCCTCGGTAGCCGATTCGTTGTCCCGCCGTCTGACCATCTTCGCACTGCCCATCGCTGCGGGGGAAGCTTGGCCCTGGCTGCGGCAGCGCTACCTGCCAGTCTTCGGGGCCGGCCTGGTGGCGCTTGGCATTGGCGTGGCGTTAGCAACGGGGCCTGTCCAGGTCCACCCTGGGGTGGGCAGCTACTATGGCGCCCTGCATGGCGAGCGCCATATCTACGATGAGTTCTTGGCCTCGGACGCCTTCCGGCCCGGCGCCGTCTACCGCGTGCTGGAGCCTAACGAGCGGGAGGACGGAATGTACCGCCTGATCCAGCATGGGGCGGTGCTGGCCCACGAGTTCTTCAGCGAGAGCGAGCAGCACCGCAACTGGCCCCCCCTGGCCGACTACCGCTGCTACCTGGCCCGTAAGGAAGTGGACTACGTGGCTGTGGAGAGGGACTTTCAGCGCCAGTTCCACACCAACGAGGCAGCCCTGCTGGGCGAGCTGCTTGCCCAGGGCGAGGCCCAGGTCGCCTACGTTGACCCGGCTGGCCGCTTCATTATCTATGACGTGTCGAGGGTCAAGGGCATAGGGTGGATGGGGGTGGGAGCTTGCCGGAGCTGACCTCCCTCGCTGCCCTTCCCTCCTTGTGGCGGGAGGTGGCCCGCTATCCCCGCCTGTGGGCCTGCCTAGGGGTGGGCTTTCTAGTGGACTGGGCCTTCGCTCTGGTCTTCCTAGTGGCATTGCAGGTCCAAGCGCCGTCCCACCTGTCGGGCGGGCAGGCCTTGGCAGGCTACGCCTTGGCCGCCTACGGGCTGGCTAAGCTCTCGGCCCAGGCCTGTGGTGGCCCCCTGCTGGAGGGACTCGGCCCCCGCTGGGGGCTTCGGCTGGGGCTGGCCACCGTGCTGGGCGGCATAGCCGCCCTCGCCGCCGCTGCCGAAGGGACAGGCGTGCTGCTAGGTGCCGCCGTCTACGGCGTTGGGGCCGGGCTGGTCTGGCCCTCCCTCTACGCCCTTGCCAGCGCCTCCTTCCCCTACGGGGAGCGGGGCCGCCTCAACTCTGGGATGGCCCTTGCCTCGGTGACAGCCATGGCTGCCGGCGTGGGGGTCGGGCTGCTGCTCCCCGAGTCCCTGCCCTTAGCAGCGGTGGTGGCCCCGGCAGCCGCCCTGGTGGCGCTGGCCGCTTTTCTCTCCCCCACCCTGGGGACTGGGCCCGCGCCGGGAGCAGGTCCGGCGAGGGTGCTTGTGTCCACCATGGTAGGCGCGGCGCTGCGGCCATCGGGCGCCGCTGTCACTGTCCTGCTGTTGTTGCAGACCACCGCCGTCGGTGCCCTGGCATCGGTGTTCCGCGCCTGGGGTAAGGAGCTGTTGGGGACATCCTTCCCCGTCCAGGCCCTGCTGCTAGTCCCGGCCGCTGCCGGTGGGGGGCTGGGGCTGGTCTGGGGTGGCCCCGCCGCCGACCGCCTCGGGCGCCTGCCGGTGATGGCCCTGGGCACATCGTTGGTGGGCCTGGTGGTCCTGGGGACCTCCTTCCTGCGCTCCCTGCCGGCGGTGGGGCTGGTGGCGGCCCTGGGTGGACTGGGTCTGGGCCTGGCCACCCCCACCTTTGGCGCTGTAGCTATGGACCTGGCTCGCTGGTGGAGGAGCGATGCCCTCCTGGCCTGGTTCCTAGCCGTGGAGGGGGCCGGCCACACCGTGGGGCCGGCCCTGGGGGGCCTACTGGAGTCCCTCTCGGGGCCAGCGCCGGTGCTGAGGTTCGCGGCCAGCCTTTTCCTCGCCTGCGCCGGTATCGCCCTCCTAGCCTGGGGACGGGGCTGGCAGCCGCTCCGTCCTGTCCTGGCCGGGGGAGGGAGCGAGGGGTGATGCCTCTGCGCCTGCTGCTGGCCCTCCCGCCCCTGGCCCTGGCCCTGCTAGGGGCAGGCTACTACGAGGCCATGACACCCTCGTCCCAACTCTACGGGAGGCTGGTGTCCCATGGCCCCCGCAGCCAGCCCCTGGTGGCCCTCACCTTCGACGACGGCCCCAATGGGGGGTGGACGTTGGCCGTGGCCAGGCTGCTGGAGGACCGGGGCGTGCGAGGCACTTTCTTCTTGGTGGGAGAGAACGTCGCTGCCGACCCGTCCACGGCACGGGAGCTAGTAGCCGGCGGGCACCTGGTGGGCAACCACTCCTACCACCACCGCAAGCGCGACGCCCTGCTGGACCCCTCTTACGCCGAGATGGGACAGGCCGAGGCAGCCATCCGCCGGGCAACCGGCGTATGTCCGGCCCTCTTCCGTCCTCCCAACGGCTTCCACACCCCCTGGCAGCTCAGGGCCGTGGCCCGTCGCGGCCTGCTGGCCGTCACCTGGGATGTCCAGCCGTCCGACTGGAAGGGGCCCTCGCCGGAGGAGTTGGCCCGAAGGGTGGTGGAGGGGGCACGTTCCGGCTCCATCGTCCTCCTGCACGACGGCCTCGACACCAGGCAGGGGGTGGACCGCTCCCAGCTGCTGGCTGCCCTGCCGGCCATCATCGACGGCCTGCAGGCTAGGGGCTTCCGGCTGGTGCGGCTGGACGAGCTGCTGGGCGTAGCCCCCTATCTCCCCGACTGCCGCTGGGCGGAGGGAGCATGAGCCGTCGCGTGCTGGTGACGGGCGGGGCTGGCTTCATCGGCTCCCACATCGTGGAGGCCCTTCTGGCCCAGGGCTGGGAGGTGGAGGTGCTGGACAACCTGAGCGCCGGCTCCCCGGCCAACCTGCCCCTCGGTGTTCCCCTCCACCGCGGCGATATACGCTCGCCCCAGGCCCTGGGCCGCTTGAAGGGGCGGTTCGAGGCGGTAGTCCACTGCGCCGGTCAGACTAGTGTCGCCTTCTCGGTCCGCCGGCCCGACCTGGACTGGCAGGTGAACGTGCTGGGGACAGCCAACCTGCTGCTTTGGGCAGCTGCCAGGAAGGTGAGCCGCTTCGTGTTCCTCTCCTCCGGCGGCGCCATCTACGGCGAGACGCCCAAACCGGCCTGCGAGGACGACCCGCCGCGGCCCCTCAGCCCGTACGGGCGCCACAAGTTGCTGGCTGAGATTCTGGTGCGGGCATCGGGCCTGCCCCATGCCCTCCTGCGGCCGGCCAACGTCTACGGCCCTCGCCAACGGGCAGGCGCCGAGGGAGGGGTAGTCCCCATCTTCCTGGAGCGGCTGCTCGTGGGTCGCCAGCTGGAGGTCCACGGCGACGGGCTTCAGCAGCGGGACTTCGTCCATGTCGCCGATGTGGCGGCGGCGGCTGCTTTGGCCTTGCGCTGGCCCCAGGACGTCACCTGGAACGTGGCCACCGGCAGGGCTGTGACGGTGCTGGAGCTGGCCCACCTGCTGGCAGGGCTGCTGGGCCTGGAGCCGCGACTGCGCTTCCTGCCCCCACGGCCTGGCGACGTGCGTCGCTCCGTGCTGGACCCTTCCCGCCTCCTCTCCACTGGCTGCTGGGGGCCGCCCCTGCCCCTGGAGGAGGGGCTTCGCATCCTCGTGGCCCCTCTGCGCTGCCCTTCGGCCTTAATGCTCCAATAGCCCTGGCGCCAGCGATAACCCTACGGGGAGTGATGTCATGAAGCGCGTCCTTCCGTTGCTCGCTGCTGTCCTCCTGAGCGAGCTGATAGCCGTGGGCGTGGCCTGCGGCGGAGAGGAGGCCACCCCGACGCCGGTACGTGCGACCGCCGCCGTCCGCGTGCCCACACCCACCCCGCGCACGACATCTCTCCCCACCCCCAGGGTGCCGCGGGTCTCCCCGACCACGACCCGCTGACGCGGCGCAGGTCCTGCTGGGGCCGGGGGCACCAAACCTGTGGGCCTGCGCCGGCGTCCCTGGCCTCAGCGGACGACAATTATCTGGCCTGCCATGCCCTGGGCCCGAGGGTCAAGGACCGCCCTCTCCCATATCCATGGCCCACCCCATGCCGAGCTCAGGGCTGCCCGTGTCCCGGCCCCGCTGCCGCAGCTCCTCTCGCGCCCGCCTGGCCAGCTCCAGGTAGTGGGTGCGCAGCCGCTCTAGCTCCCGGTCCGTCAGCTCGTCCAGGTCCAGGAGGGCGTTGTGGGCATGCCGCTCAGCCCTTATCAGCTCGTCCAGCTTCAGCTGCACGACCGCGCCGTCGTGGTTCTGAGTGTTCTGAATGAGGAACACCATCAGGAAGGTGACGATGGTGGTGCCGGTGTTGATGACCAGCTGCCAGGTGTCGCTGAAGCCGAAAAGAGGCCCCGTGGCCGCCCACCCCAAGATGACCAGCACCGCCAGCGTGAACCCCAGGGGATGCCCGGCTGCCCTGGCCGTCCAGCGGGCCAGCCGCAAGAAGGGCGACTTGGGATACACGGGATACCTCGCCATTACCCTCACCTCCCTTTTCTAGGGCCATCGCCCAACCCCATGTTCCCACAGACCTCGGCGTCGGGCCACGAGGAGGACGATTCAGGCACCCTGCCAGCACGCAGGCACCCCGAGCGGGACAGGTGCGGTGACCACGCGACCTGCTGCCCAAATGCTCCGCTCCAAGTATCAGAATCGCCACCCGCTGGCAGCCTCCTGAGACACCTTTTCACGGAGCGGGCATGACAACGGGAGGGGATATAGGGCTGGTGGGGGGCGTCGATGGAGTTAGGG
The DNA here is from genome assembly GCA_032249735.1 of Dehalococcoidia bacterium. Classification (GTDB taxonomy): domain Bacteria; phylum Chloroflexota; class Dehalococcoidia; order SM23-28-2; family HRBIN24; genus JAVVHA01. The sequence continues at coordinate 27,285 of JAVVHA010000009.1, forward strand.
GAGGTAGGCCTCAGGGCCCCGAGCGGAACTGCATGAGGCTCTGCAGGTGGAAGGACAGACGGACCTCGGGCGGCCCGTCCTGCCCCACCACCATGACCTTCCCCAGGCACTGGCCTTAGCGGTGGGTGGTGATGTGCGCCCTTCACGCCCTGCAGCAGCCGCGGGCTGAACTGGCCGGCAGGGGGCTAGACATCGTGGCCCAGCCCACCAGGCGCATAGCTAGCAGGCCCATGACCGAGCCCCGCCGGTTACGGCTTCACGGCGACAGCCGCCTGCACCACGAAGCAGGCGCTGAAGAGGCCCTGGCCGCTGAGGCCCGTCAGCTCCTGGGTCAGGGTCTGGGCGTCGCCCTCCTCTATGAGCCCAGCGTGGACGAACAGGGGCAGCTGCTCAACCAGGAAGGCACGCCAGAAGGGCCGCTCGTCGAGCCCCTGCGCGCCGCCCAGGTACCACTCGGCCCAGACGGGGCTGAGGCCGGCCGCCCACAGGTGCCGCTTGAGATTGGCGCAGACCATGTGGTCGTACACCGCCCGCGAGAAGATGGCGTTCAGAGCGTGGGCCAACCGGGGCGTCCGGGTACTGACGACAAAGTAGGGGTGCCACTCCACGGCCCCCACGCGACCACCGGGCCGCACCGCCCGCGCCAGCTCCCGCAGGCCAGCCTCCGCCGGCCCTACGTGCAGCAGCACCTTGTCGCAGAAGGCGGCATCGAAGCTCCCAGCCTCCACGGGTAGGGAGCGGATGTCCCCCGATAGCAGCCGGGCACCCTCTATGCCCAGGCGCTGCGCGCGCTGCCTGGCGGCCTCCAGGAAGCCTTCGGTGGGGTCTACGCCAGTGTAGCGCACGCCTTGCCCCCATACGGAGAGCACGTCGGGCATGGCCACGCCGGTGCCGCAGCCCGCCTCCAGCACCTGGTGGCCTCCCCCCTCGGCCAGCCTGGTCAGCATGTCTAGGCGGGCCTGGCGGAAGGCCGGCTCGCTGGCCATGGCCTCCAGCACATGGGACAAGAGGCCCAACACCTGGGGCGGTGCCTCGTTGAGGGTGCCGAAAAAGTCGCTGCCCCAGCCCTCCTTGCTCTTGCCCGTCTCGGTTGTCATCTCTTTCACCTCCGTTCGTGGCCGATGCCCGCAAGTTAATCCGTCCTGTAGTGTCCTGTCAAGGGGGCGGCCTGAAACGCCGAGGGACGCTTCCCGACCGCTGCCGGTTCATGAGGCAGGACAGCAGCCACGCCGATGTCTTGGGATTGGGATCGCTGCGGGGGACAGTGGTGGCTCTGAACGTCCCGCCGGCGGCAGCGAGGGCCCTGCTACAATGATGGACGGCGGTGGTGGCTATGGTCAGGTTCTGCCCCAACTGCTGGCGCATGGTGGAGGAGGCGGTCGAGGCCTGCCCAGCCTGCGGCCACCGCCCCAAGTTGAGCGACGAGGAGTCCTACGAGGACAAGTTGCTTGCTGCGCTAGAGCACCCCGTGGCCGACGTGCGCATGGTAGCCGTGGAGGTGCTCGGGCAGCGCCGCAGCCGGCGAGCGGTGCCGGCGCTTTTCAAGTTGTTAGTCGACGAGGAGGCCGATTTCTACCTGCTGCGGCAGGTGGTTAAGGCCCTGGCCACCATAGGCACGCCGGACGCCCTCCGCTCCCTCGGCTGGGCCGCCCGCCGCCATCCCTCGCGCCTGGTGAGGAACGAGGCTCGGACAGCCATAGCCGCCGCTACAGCACGCGAGAGGGACGTGAAGAAGCGGCCATGCCAGTAGGCGAGCTGACGGCGAGGGAAGAAAAGCGGCAGCGACCAGAAGCTGCTAGCAGTGCCGCTGGCCCATCCCAGGTTTGACGGGGTGCGCAGCATCGGCCATCTGCAGCCCCACTGGCTGGCCGAGTTCGAGAACTTCTTCGCCGACTACAAGGCGCTGGAAGGCAAACAGACCACCATCGAAGGCTGGAGCGGGGTCGAAGAGGTCCGCCGCCTCCTGTGCAGTTACCCCCAGGCCGAGTGGAAGGCGGGCCCAGGCAAGGGCCATTAGGGGACCGCTCCGTCGACATCGACTCCGCTTTGAGGGGGAAGGATGTGGCTTCCCAGCGACAAGAGGACGTCCCAGCCTTGGCACCAACCGACGGCGGCCACAAGACAGGCACGGTCGTCAACGGTGTCGGTGCCCTTCCTCTCCCAGCGGAAGGACTGGGAGAACCTATGCACGCCTCTGAACAGGAGTCGGACGTAGCTCTCTTGAGCGTCCAGGTCCGCCCGGCCCCCTGTAATTGCTAGGAGAAGGTGCCTACGGCAGAGGACGGCCGTGCCCCTCCCGGCGCAGCGAGGACATATCCACCTCCGCCAAAGAGGCGCGGTCTGCGCCAAGAAGGAAGCGACCCTTTCCATCTGCCTGCCCTGCGCCAGCAAGCGCCGCGGCGCCCGCGATGGCGAGTGAGGCCCGTACCCCAGGCGGCAGGCCAGGCACGGCTCCCTGTCCCGTAGGGCCCAGCGCAGGCGGAGGGGCCGCAACACCTTGGGGCCGCGGAAGGCCAGGCGCGCCCTATCCATCAGGTCTTCGTAGACGATGGCGGGCCCATGGAGACCCAGCCACCCCAAGAACGCCAGCGACGTGGCCAACCAGAGCAGGCCGTGGCGCTGGCAGAAGCCCCAGCTCCGGCGCAGAGCCCAGCGCGTCGCCGGCTCCATGATGCTCCCCCAGAATGAGAAGCTCCACAGGAAGTGAACCTCCCCATCGGAGGGCCGCAGGCCCGCGGGCCAGCGTATGGGCTGGCCGTCACCGCCGCCGAAAGGAAGATCACCCATCATGTCTCCTACTGAAGCGGACGTACGCGCAAGAGCGCGGGTCCCCAGGGGAGGGCCAGATCCGGGCAGCGCTTGCACCGCGGGTGAGAGTGGGACCAGGTGGCACGTGACGTGGACGGCTGCCGCGATCGAGCCCTGGCCTCATGCGCTCCACACATGGTCGTCGGCCTCGATAGTCCTGGCAAGGGCGCCGCTATACCAGCTCCTGGTTGACAAGGTGCGCCGACTGGGCCTGGCGGGCGTAGCATCCATCTCTGGCGGCACCGCCACCTCTCCCCAAAGGAAGCGCGGCGCCCTCCGCCAGGCCCTCTCTTCGCGCCCTTTTCGCTCTTCTGGCAACGCCAGTCCAGACGTCGACAGTAGGCATGTAGCCCTCCTAGGGGGGCGTGCGGACGAAAGCAGCAAGCCTGCCACGAAGAGCCCAGTTGGACGCGTGACGCGGCCAGTACCCGCCGTCCTGGAGGTGCCGTCCGGGAGAGAAGGCTGCATCATGCGTGACAGGCCCCTTCAAGCCGCAGGCAAGGCGAGGCCTCAGCGCCCAGGGGGTCCGCCCCACCTTCCCCTCAGCCAGCGCAGAACCCCCCTTCGCTCCTGGGCACCGGTCCGGAGCTTCCCATCCATCAGTTGTTCCCGCAGCCTGCGGTTCTCTGCCTCCAGTCTCCGCTTCTCCCCCTCCAACGTAGCGATCTCCGCCCGCAGCGCCTCCTCGTCCTGGCGAAACTTGGCCAGTCGCTGGGCGTACATACGGTTCTCACCCTCCAGACCGGCGATCCTGAGCTCCAGCGCCTGCTTCTCCTGCTCCAAGGTGAAGGCGCGGAACTTCATTACCGCATACATGCTGTGCATGGTCATCAGCTCGTCGGTCAGGCGCTGCACCTCCTGGGCCAACTCGTGGCCCCTGGTCATGGCCTCCCTCAGCCGCCGCTCGGCAAGGAGGTAGCTGACGCCGTAGGCGAAGACGATGCGCAACGCCTCATCATCGCTCCATCTGTTCTCCTGGGCCAGGGCCAAGGCCTTTCGTAGCAGGTCCCGTGGCACTGTGAAGTGCACCGTCTCCGGCCCCGAAGGATGGGCCTCTTCTCCCTGCCGGCGCTCCTCGTTCTCCTGCACAGCGCCTCCTAACGGACTACCAGCACCGAGCACTTGGCGTGGCGTACGATCTTGTCGGCGGTGCTGCCCAGGAACGTTCCCCAGATGCCCGAGCGACCGCTGTGGCCGATGACCAGCAGGTCGAACCCGCCCTGCTCGGCGAAACGGACTAAGGCCTGGGCGGGGTGACCTGCCACCACCCTTACTTTCAAATCCACCCCCTCCTCGGCGGCCAGGGCCGATGCCTGCCCATGCAGCAGCTGGAAGATGGCGTTCTGGCGCTCCTTCTCCTCGGCGAACTCGTCGATGGTCTCGGGCAGGTGAGGCAACCCCTCTTCCACCGAAAGCGCCCAGACCTCGGCCCCTGCGCTCAGCCTGGCGAGGGCTAAGGCTACCCGCAACGCCTTCCAGGAGCCCTCTGAGCCATCAAATCCGACCAGAATCCTGGAGAACATCGATCCTCAATTCCTCCCCCTGCTCGCTGGCAGACTTTCCTATCTCAGCAGCGCTAGGCAGAAAGAACTGCTGGGCGATGATGGTGGGCACCAGCGCGCTCAGCACCACCACCGTGACCAGCACCGTGTACTGGCCCTGGTCTATGACGCCCCTGTTGAGGCCGAACAGGGCCGAGATGGTGCCGAAGGTCAGCCCCGTCGACATAAGCAGGGAGGTATAGATGCCACTCCTGCGACCGAAACGGAAGAGCTCCGTGAGCGGCTGCACGCCCAAGAACTTAGTAACCAGCTTCACCAGCAACAGGAGAGCTATGAGCCCGGCCCCAGATGCTATGGCCTCCCACTGGATGAGGGCGCCTGCCCGGAGAAAGAAGAAGGGGGTCAGGAGGCCGAAGGTGATGGCCCTCAGGCGCTGCACCATCACCCGCTCCACCGCCAACAGGTTGGCGGCGGCCATCCCCAACAGGTAGGCTGGCAGCACCGCCTCGCTCCCGCCCGCGACCGCCAGCGCGCCCAGGCCCAACAGCATGACGAACAGGAACCTAATCTCAGGCTCGCTGGCCCTACCCCTCAGGACAGGTATCAGTCTCCGCGACACAGCAGGGAAGGACAAAAACACCACCAGCATCGCAGCGGCAAATAGCAGCAGCCAGGCGCTGGCATGGGCGAACAGGGCACCCAGCACCACCACCGTGCCTAGGTCGTTGACGAAGCAGGCGGCCAGGATCATCTTGCCCAGCTCCGTCTCGTTAAGCCCCGTTTCCACCATCACCGCATAGACCACCGCCACCGAGGTGGTGGATAGGGCCAGCCCCGCTATCTGGGCGGCACGAAGGTCCCAACCCACCGCCAGATGTGCGAACAAGAAGGCCCCCAAGAAGGGGGCGGCGAAGGCGACGATGCCGATGGAGAGGACCTCACGGCCCCTGCGGCGCAGGATGTGAGGCTCCACCTCAGCCCCGGCCAGGAAGGTGAGAACAACGCTGCCCAGGCCGGCCAGGAAGTTGGCCCACTCATTGGGCTTCAGGTGAAGGGCGTTGCCGGCGAGGGCGCCGATGACCAGCTCCACCAAGGCCACCGAGACGCCCAGTCGCAGGGACAATAGGCTAGCCAGAAAGGCCAACGCCATCCAGGCCGCACCGATGGCCTGGGGGCTTTGCAGCTCGTTGGGAACAGACATGGCTCCTACCTCCTTCGTAGAGGTAGGAGCCATCAGCCGCAGTCCTAGCCTGCAGCGGTTCGGCCCCGCGGGGGCCAGGCGGACTCCATCGCCCTGTTGGCTAATATCATACCATCCCTTCGTCGTGTCCTGTCAAGTGGTAGCGGGCTTAGCTTGCAAATCACGAGCCGCAGCAGACGGGTGGAGGGCTGAGGGGCCAGGGTCGTAGCAATGGCATTAAGAGGCGCAACAGCAGCCGCAAGGCCCCTAGCGCTGGCTTCCAGGTGGGCCCGCTTCTGGGCCATGGAGGAGCATCTCCTGGAGGTAGCCACCGGCGATCCTGGTCTTAATGGCCCCGGAGACGCCCGCCACCACTCCCCGCAACGGGTAGAGGGAGGGATGGAAGTGCCTCATGCCCAAGAGCCGCCTCTCGTCCCTCGGCTTTCCCCCTCCCTTGAGGGGGGTGTGCGCCACAAGCTCCTTCTGGGTGCTATCGCCACCAGCATGTGCCACGGGCAGCTATGACCGGTGCATGGCCGCATCACCTGCCCTGCCGTTGTCTCTTGACGATGACCGCTATAGCAGCCCATCCCGACTTTCAAATAGCCTCAGGTCTATTCCAGGGAGGCGATGTAGTAATAGTGGGGCTGGCCGCCGTCCACCGTTTCCACTTCCAGGCCGGGATATTCCGATTGCAGGGAGTTGGCCAACGTCTGGGCGGTGTGCGGGTCCGTATCAGCCCCATAGTAAAGGGTGAGGAGGCCCTCTTGGACCCCTAGGACCTGGAGGGCCTTGCGCAGGGCTTCATCTGGGGTGGCGGCAGTGGCCATCAGCTGGCCGTCTACAATGGCCATTACCTCACCCTGGCGGACTTGATAGCCGCCGATCTGGGCGTCCCTTATGGCCCGGGCCACCTCTATGGTGCGTACGGAGTTGGCGGCCTCCTCCATAATCGGGACGTTTTCGTCCAAGCTCCGCTCGGGGTTGTAGGCCAGGAGGGCGGCGATGCCCTGGGGTATGGTGCGGGTGGGCACCACCGCCACCTGTTTCTGGGAGAGCTGGGCTGCTTGGTGTGCTGTGGGGATGATGTTCTTGTCGTTAGGCAGGATGATGACCTGGGGGGTGGGGCAGGCCTCGATGGCCTCCAGGAGCTGGCCCACGCTGGGGTTCATGGTGGGGCCGCCAGGCACTACCTTGGCCCCCATGGAGCGCAGCACCCCGATGAGGCCTTGGCCGTTAGCCACTGCCACAACCGTCGCCTGGGCCTGGAAGGCCTGGTGCCACTCCAGGAAGCGGTCGGCCTGCTGACGTATGTTGTCCACCTTCACCTCCAGCAGCTCGCCGAGGCGGGTGCCCAGGCTTATGGCGGCCCCAGGGTCATCGGTATGGACGTGGGCGCGCAACATCCGCTCGTCACCTACCACCACCACCGAGTCGCCCATGGCCTGGAGGCGGGAGCGGAGGTGGATTGGGTCAAGGCCTTCCCCCTGTAGGAGGAACTCGGTGCAATAACCATAGAGGGAAGGGGAGGCGGCGTGGAGCTCCTGCGCGTGGGCCACCCACTCCCGTTGCAGGCGGGCGACCCCCACAGCTGGCGCCTCCAGCGGTTCGCCCCGCAGGTGCCTGGCCATCCCCTCCAAGATGACCCAAAGGCCCTGGCCGCCGGCGTCCACCACCCCTGCCTCCGCCAGGACGGGCAGAAGCTGTGGCGTCCTCTCCACCGCCTCTCGGGCAGCCTCCGCCACCTTGGCCATGACGGTGGTCAGGTCCTTCTCCCCCGCCTCCACCAGGGCGCGGGCGGCCTGGGCTGCCTCCCGCGCCACAGTGATGACGGTGCCCTCCCGCGGCTGACCAATGGCTTGGCAGGCCAGGCGGGTCCCTTCTTCCAGGGCTTGGGCCAGGGCGGAAGCGTCCAGCGCCTCCTTCCCCTGACAGGCCTTAGCTAGGCCCAGCACCAGCTGGGAGAGGATGACCCCGGAGTTGCCACGGGCCCCCATGATGGCACCCCGCGCCAGAGCCTCCATGAAGAGGGAAAGGGCCACGGGTCGGGCTTCTGGCTCCAGCTTGGCTGCCTCTTGCAGGGTGGAGCGGAGAGTGAGGCTCATGTTGGTGCCCGTGTCCCCATCGGGGACAGGGAAGACGTTGATGGCATTAATCGCTTCTGCGTGGGCCTCAAGCCACGAGGCGGCGGCCCTTAGGGCTGCGTAGAGCTGGGCGGGGGAAAGGGCGGTCAGCGGAGCAACGTCCTTCTCCTCGTCTGTCTTGCTTGGGTCACGACCTGGTGATATCATGTTCTGTGCCCATTCTAGCGGCGGCATAGGAGACGGTAAAGGCAGGAAGGCCATGGCCAGATGCCAGATCTGCGGCAAGGGCACCCACGTGGGGCGCAACATCCGGCACCAGTACGCCGGGCGATGGGAGCGTCGCGCCCCCAAGACCCCCCGCCTCTTCAAGGCCAACGTCCAGAGAAAAACCCTGGTCATCGATGGTCGTCCCCAGAAGGTGAAGGTCTGCACCTCCTGCCTGAGCGCTCTCCTCAAGAAGACCGCCTCCCTCTAGCCATTGACATTGCCGTTGCTGGAAGGTGTAGGGTGGGCCTCGGGGGCCACCCCCAAGGCCAAAGAAGGGAGGTGCTGGACATGGAGCCCGTCGTCCGCTACAGCCTGTGCCCTGACTGCGTCGCCTGCCCGGAGGTGGTCATCTACCCAGACCAGGTGATCATCGGGGAGGAGGGGAACCAGGTGCGTCTCACGCCCCGGGAGTGGACGCGGCTGGTGATGGCCGTGCGCAGCGGCGAGCTGGGGCCCATCTCGGCCGATCCCTGATGTCGCGACTGCCTGCCCGATCGCTGTTAGACCTGCCCGGCCCGAGACCGTAGAGATGGGGCTGGCCCCCGAGGGGACGAGGCTATGGGAGCGATGGTGATAGGCGAGCTGGCGCGACGGGCAGAGGTGAGCGCCCGCACCGTTGGCTTCTACGAGGCCCTGGGCCTCCTGCCCGCCCCGCCCAGGAGCGAGGGCGGCTACCGCCTCTACGGCGAGGAAGGCCTGCGCCGCCTGCGTTTCGTGCGTCGGGCACGGGAGCTGGGCCTTTCGCTGCGGCAGATCCGCCAGCTGCTGGCCCAGGGGTGTTGGTGCGACGATGTCCGCTCCCTGCTGGTGCGTCGCCTGGAGCAGGTGGAGGCGGAGCTGAGGTTGCTGGAGGAGCTGCGAGGGCGCCTGCGCCGGCTCCTGGACGAGTGGGACGAGGTCCGGGCCAGCGAGGACTGGACCTGCTACTGCCCACGCATCGAGCGCAGCGCCTAGGCCCGCATCTCGGCCAGGGCGGCCTGCAGGCGGGCCATGTTCTCCGCCACCGACGCCCGGTCGTTGAAGATGGCCGAGGCAGCCACTAGGGCCGTGGCCCCGGCTGCCACACACGCCGGGGCCGTCTCCGGCGATACACCGCCGTCCACCTCGATGTCCACCTCTAGGCCCAGCTCGTCCAGCAGGCGGCGAAGGCGGCGCATCTTGTCCAGGGCAGAGGGGATGAAGGGCTGGCCGGCGTACCCCGGGTTCACGCTCATCACCACCACCTGGTCCACATCTGGGAGGATCGCCTCCACGGCGCTTAAGGGGGTAGCAGGGTTGAGGCAGACGCCGGCCAACCGGCCCGTGCCCTTCACCTGCTGGACGATGCGGTGTAGATGAGTGGCGGCCTCCACGTGCACGTTGATGATATCCCCTCCCGCTTCCATGAAGGCCTCTATGTGGCGTTCGGGCTCCACCACCATCAGGTGGATGTCCAGGGGCAGGGAAGTGACGCGGCGCACGGCCTCCACGATGGGGAGGCCCATAGAGATGACGGGGACAAACCGGCCGTCCATGACGTCGATGTGGATGCGGTGGGCACCGGCGGCCTCCGCCTCCTTCACCTGCTCCCCCAAGCGGGCGAAGTCGGCCGAGAGGATGGAAGGGGCGATCTTCACCTGCCTCACGTCTTCTCCTCCAGGATGCGGCGGGCCTGGGCTATCTGCTCACGCACCCTCTCGGGGGCCGTGCCCCCCGGATGGCGGCGGGCGGCTACGGAGGCGGCCGCATCCAGCGCCAGGGCATCTTCCTCAAACAGCGGGCAAAAGCGCCTCAGCTCCTCCAGCGAGAGCTGGCGAAAGTCCCTCCCCTCCCGCTGCAGGTGCGAGAAGAGCTCCCGTACCACTTGGTGGGCGCGACGGAAGGGGAGGCCTTTCTTGACCAAGTAATCGGCCAGGTCGGTGGCCAGAAGGGAAGGGTCGGCCGCTGCCTCCTGTAGGCGCTCAGGACGGAAGCGCAGCTGGGGGATCATGGCTGTGAAGAGGCGCAGGGTGGAGATGAGGGCATCGGCCGCTTCAAAGGTGGGCGCCTTGTCCTCCTGCAGGTCGCGGTTGTAGGCCAAGGGCAGGCCCTTGATGATCCCCAAAAGGGCCGAGAGATGGCCAGTGATGCGGGCAGCCTTGGCCCGCGCCAGCTCGGCCATGTCCGGATTCCGCTTCTGCGGCATAATGGAAGACCCAGTGGCGAACTGGGAGGGCAGCTCCAGGAAGCCGAACTGGGGGCTAGCCCAAAGCACTATCTCCTCCGCTAGGCGCGAAAGGTGAACAAGGCAGGTGGCGGCGGCCGCTACGAACTCCACAGCGAAATCGCGGCTGGCGACGGCGTCCACGGAATTAGCAGCCAGGCGGGAGAACCCCAGCTCTCGCGCCAGGAACTCACGGTCGATGGGGTAGGGAACTCCCGCCAGGGCACCCGAGCCTAGGGGGAGCTCGTCGGCCCGATGGAGGCAGTCCAACAGGCGCCCCCTATCCCGCTCCAGCATCCAAAAGTAGGCCATTAGATGATGGGAGAGGAGGAGGGGCTGGGCGGGCTGCAGGTGGGTATAGCCGGGCATCATCACCCCCAGATGGGCCTCGGCCAGGTTCACCAGGGCAGCCTGAAGGGCCTGCAAGGACGAGATGGCCTCGCGGCAGGCGTCCATAACGAAAAGCCTTAAATCGGTGGCGATGAGGTCGTTACGGGAGCGGGCGGTATGGAGTTTGCCAGCCAGCTCCCCCACCTTCTCATACAGCCGCGCCTCGATATTCATGTGGATGTCCTCCAGCTCGTCGCGGAAGGGGAAGACGCCCGCCTCTATTTCTTCCCTTATCTCCGCCAAAGCCTGGACCAGCGCTTGGGCCTCCTCCTGGGATATGAGGCCTACATGGGCCAACATCCGGGCATGGGCCATCGAGCAGGCGATGTCGTACCGGTAGAGACGACGGTCGAGGGGATGGGAGAGGGAGTAGCGCAGGGCCATGGGGTCGAGCCCGGCGGCGGTGGGGCTTTGGGGCTGCGAAGGCTGCTGAGGCATGCCGGCCAACATTATATCGCAGCTAGGGGATCACCGCCTTAGGGCGATGGCGTGGTAGCGGGTGTGGACGTGGGCCCCGCTGTGGGGCTTGGGGACGGGGAGGGCGAGGGCACAGGCGTGTTCGGCGGGGTAGGCGTTGGCGAAGGGGTGGGGACAGGTGTGAGTATGGGCGTTGGCGTAGGCGTGGGGGTACGCGTCGGGGTAGGAGGGGAGGGAGTAGGCGAAGGGGGTGGTGGAGGGGATGTCGGGGCAGGGGCCTGGGGTGGAGAGGCAAGGCCCAGAAGCTGGGCGAGAGTCACCAAGGTGTAGCCAGCATCTGCCAGGGCTGCGATGATATCGGGCGCCGCTGCGCACTCGCTGGAGGAGGCCGGGTGCAGCAGCACGATGGAGCCTGGCCGCACGTTGTGTAGTGTTAGGGCTACCACCTCCTCCTTGCTCTTGCCCCGCCATCCCTGGGCGTCCACGTCCCACATGACGATACGGTACCCGGCCGAGGCAGCGTCGGCGGCCACGAAGGCGTCGTACCTGCCATAGGGAGGGCGGAAGAAGGGCTTGGTCGAGAGGCCAGTGGCAGACCGCACCACGGCATCGGTCTGCTCCAGCTCCCAAAGCCTCTGTTCAGTGGGAATAAGGACAAAGTCCGGGTGCGAATAGGAGTGGTTCATGATGACGTGGCCCTCCCGGGCCATGCGCTGCAGAAGATGGGGATGGGCCTGGGCCCATCGCCCCACCACGGCAAAGCTGGCCTTGGCCCCACGCAGGGCAAGGGCATCGAGGATGGGGGCCACGCAGCCGCCCCCCTCCACGTCGAAGGTGAGGGCCACCATGGAGCCTTGCCCCGGCACCCTGACCACCGGTGGAGGTACCTGGTTCGGCGGGGGTGGGGCAGGCAAGGGGACGCTAGGCGTTAGGCTGGGCAGAGGGCTAGGAAGAAGGGCGAAGGCCGTGTCCAGAGGACCGGACAAGGCATCGGACGGCAACGTCGCGGGATGCTCTTCTGCTACCCGGGCGAAAATGGCTATCCCCAGGAGCCAGAAGGCCAAGGCCGCAGCCAGCTTTGCCCGCACCTCTAATTAAGAAACGTCTTTGGCCAGCAGCGGCAGCTCTAAGAGCTCGCTTATGGTGTCTATCACGTAGTCGGGGGAGACCTCAGCTGACTCATCGGGGTAGTCGGTGGTCTCCTCCACGGGCTCCCCCTTGGGTGGGCGCCGCCAGATGGCCGTCATACCCAAGGCCTTGGCCCCGGCCACGTCTGCCCTTAGGGAGTCGCCCACGAAGGCCACATCCTGGGGCTCAAGGCCCATCTCCTCCAGGGCTAGCTGGAAGATGCGGGGATGGGGCTTGAGGTAGCCCACTAAGCAGGAGACCACCACCGTCTCGAAGAAGGGGCGGATCCCCAGGTCGTCCAGCTCCTGCCAGAAGCGGGGCCCGGCCCAGCCCCGGTTGGTGACTGCCCCCATGCGATAGCCCCGCTCCTTGAGGGCCCTTAGGGTGGGGATGACATCGGGATAGAGCTGGCGGCCCAGGAACCTGCCCCCCAGGTTCCAAGCGTCCCATAAGGCCTCCGCTTGCTCCCTAGTGAGCTCAAGACCATGGGAGGCAGCCACCTGGCGGCATATCTCCGGATAGTCAGGGCTCCGCAGGTCCCCTTGAAAGGCCTCTTCGGTGGCTGCCTCTATGGCCATGCGGATGTCGCGGGCCAGGAACCAGCGCCGGCCCTCCATCTTGTAGCCCCAGCGGCGCACCAGACGGGAGACGCGGTCGATAGTCTCAGCGCGGATCACCGGCGGCGGGGGCATATTAGGGAAGTGCCAGAGGGTGTCTCCTAGGTCGAACAGAATGGCGATGGGCATGGCTATTCCTCCCAACCCTGGGCTTGCGACTGAACGCGCGCCGGAAGGCCCCAGATGTGTATGAACCCTGGCGAGGCCCGGTGGTCGAAGCGGTCGCCGGCCTCATAGGTGGCCAGGGAAAAGTCGTATAGGCTGTGGGGGGAGCGTCGTCCCACGGCCACCGCCTGCCCCCGGAAGAGCTTCATGCGCACCGTCCCTGAGACATAACGCTGCGTAGAGCGGACATAAGCGTCCAGGTCCTGGCGATGGCGGGTGAACCAAAGCCCGTAGTAGACCAGCTCAGCGTACTCCTGGGCCACCTGGGCTTTGAACCGCCTCTGCTGACGGGAGAGGGTGAGCTGCTCCAGAGCCTCATGGGCGGTGAGGAGGATAACGGCTGCTGGTGCCTCGTATACCTCACGGGTCTTAATGCCCACTAGCCGGTCCTCCACCATGTCGATGCGCCCCACCCCATGTTCTCCTCCTAACCGGTTGAGACGCTGCACCAGCTCCGTGGGGCTCAGCTCGTGGCCATCCAGGGCCACTGGCACCCCCTCGTGGAAGGTCACCTCCACATAGGTGGGGCGGTCGGGCCACCGCTCAGGGGAGAGGGTCCACTGGAAGGCGTCCTCCGGCGGCTCCTGCCATGGGTCCTCCAGGGGTCCACACTCGATGGAACGACCCCACAGATTGGCATCCACCGAATATGGGCTCTTGCCCGCTAGGGGGATGGGGAGGCCCCGCTCCTGGGCGTACCGCACCTCCTCCTCCCGGTCCATGTCCCACTCCCGCACTGGAGCCACGATGCGAAGATCAGGGGCCAGGGCTTGCACAGAGACATCGAAACGCACCTGGTCGTTTCCCTTGCCAGTGCAGCCATGGGCCACGGCTGTGGCTCCTTCTTGTCTTGCCGTCTCTACCAGGAGCCTAGCGATGAGGGGGCGGGAGAGGGCGGTGGCCAGGGGATAATGGCCTTGATAGACGGCCCCAGCCATAAGGGCCCGGAAGGCGTAGTCCCTGAGGAAGGAGTCACGAGCGTCGCGCCAGATGAACTTGACGGCGCCGGCGGCCAGGGCCCGTGCCTGTATCTCCTCGCGGTCTCGGTCTAGGCCCACGTCCACCGTAAGGGCTATCACCTCATACCCTCTCTCGGTGAGCCAACGGGTGGCCACGGTGGTGTCCAGGCCCCCCGAGTAGGCCAGCACCAGCCTCTCTGCCATCCCTCATCCCTCCTCTAGGCGGGATATGCACCGCTCGAGCACCTCCACCCCCTGAGCCAGCTGATGGTGGGAGATGACTAATGGGGGTGCGATACGCACCACATGGGGGCGCACGGCATTCAACAGCACCCCCTCGCGGAGGGCCGCCAGGACCAGTTCCTGGGCCACGTCTTGGGAGAGCTCCACGGCCCAAAGCAGGCCTTTGCCCCGCACCTCTCGCACCAACGGATGGCGCTGGGCCAGCTCCGTCAGCAGGCCTCGCAGGAACTCCCCCTTTTGGGCCACTTGGGAGGGGATGTCCTCCTCCAACATGGTGCGGAGGACGGCTAAGGCAGCGCGGCAGGCCAGGGGGTTGCCGCCGAAGGTGGAGCCATGGTCGCCGGGACCCAGGACGGCGCACTCCTCGCGGGCCATGAAGGCGCCGATGGGGAACCCACCGCCCAGGCCCTTGGCTACGGCCATCACATCTGGCGGGGCGTTATAGAGCTGATGAGCAAAGAGGGCACCGCAACGCCCCATGCCCGTCTGCACCTCGTCCAGCATGAAAAGTATGCCTGCCTCCTGGCACCAAGCCCGCACCGCCGGCAGATAATCGTCCGGGGGGACGATGACTCCGTTCTCTCCCTGTATCGGCTCTAGCAGGACAGCGGCGGTGCGGCGCCCCGTGGCCCGCTTGATGGCCTCCACGTCGCCAAAGGGCACCCTCACGAACCCCTCAGGCAGGGGAGCGAAGGGGTCGGCATAGGGGCCACCGCCGGCAGCCAGGGTGGCCAGGGTACGGCCGTGGAAGGCCCCTTGGGCAACTATGATCTCGTAAGCCCCGTCCCTTCGCTCTTTGCCCCACTTGCGGGCCAGCTTGATGCATCCCTCCACAGCCTCCGCCCCCGAATTGCAGAAGAAGATGCGGCTCAGGCCAGTGGCCTGGCATAGGAGCTGGGCCACCTCCACCTGGGGAACGGTGTAGAAGAGGTTGGAGACGTGCATGAGGGTCTGGCACTGCTCCTTTATGGCCTCTACCAACGCTGGATGGCCGTGTCCCAGGCTAACGCAAGCTATGCCTGCCACTAGGTCCAGGTAGGAACGCCCCTCCACATCGTATACGTAACAGCCCTCGCCTCGCACCAAGACTACGGGGAGGCGCTTGGCCACCGGGAAGAAGTAGCGCCTCTCCTGCTCCAAGATGTAGCTCATGGCTATGCTCTGGGAGGCACCACCAGCACGGGGAGGTGGGTTTCCCGAACCACGGCTTCAGTGACACCCCCTACCACCTTGAGAAGGCCGCGGCGGCTACGGCTGGCCATAACGACCATGCTGGGCCCGTTGCGCTCGGCCCAGGAGACGATGGCCTGCACCACCGGCCCACCCATCACGTCCCAGTCGGCCTGCAGCCCTTGGTCCAGCAGGCGATGGCCCACGCCCGCCAGGTAGCTGCTAGCCAGGACATCCAGGCGTCGGTGATAGGCAGCAGTAGGGTCCCAGAGGACCACAGCGCTAGTGCCTATGGGCACCTCTAGCCCCATGGGCAGCACCTGCACAAGAGAGATGGGGATGGAAAGGCGCCGCGCCAGCTCCTCGGCATAGGGAAGGGCCACTTCGGCCCCTTCCGAGCCGTCCAGGGGTACCACGATGCGGCTGACCCGCTGAGGGGCCGTCCAGAAGCCCCGCTGACGTCGCGGCTTCACCATGAGCATGGGGATAGAGGAGCTCTGCAGGACGCGGCTGGCCACGCTGCCGATAACCGTGCCAGGTAATATGCCCCGGCCCCGCGTGGACATGGCTATGAGGCTGTATCCCCCCTCTTGGGCTAGCTGGACGATGACCTCAGCGGGATGGCCGTGGGCCACCCTCACCTGGGTGGTGACCCCGGCATCCCTCAGGGGATGGGCCAGCTCCTCCAAATACTCGGTAACGACGGGCACCGCCTGCTCCCGCTGGGCTTGCACGCCCTTGGCCACCTCTTCATCGGTCGCCTCCACTGGCGACTCCAAGATATGGAGGAGGGTGACTTGCATGCCCAGCTTGGCCGCCAGGGGCGTGAGGGTTTTGAGGATGGCCTCTGAGCGAGGAGAGCCGTCTAGGGGTACTAAGGCGCTCTCAAACATCGTCTACCTCCAGGCCTGGGATCGTCATAAGTTTAGCCTATGCGTGTCCCTATTGTCTTCCCCTGTAAGCACTGGAGGATCGTCCCCTCCCGTCTTCCGTCGGCGATGATGGCGCAGGCGCCGGCCGCCGCCGCCTGCAGGGCGGCCTCCACCTTGGGAACCATGCCCCCGGAGACCTGGCCGGAGGCGATGAGGGCGCGGGCCCGGCGGGGCGTGAGGTGAGGCAGCGTCTTCCCCCCAGCCATGACGCCGGGAACGTCAGTGAGGAGGAGCAAGGGAGCGGCGAGGGAGGCGGCCACCGCCCCCGCCGCCAAGTCAGCGTTGACGTTGAGGATGCGGCCAGTGGGGCCTTCATCGCCCCACTCGAGGGCCAATGGCGCCACCACAGGCATGAACCCCTCTTTCAGGAGGAGACGGATGAGATGAGTGTTGACCCAGGTCACCTCCCCCACCAGGCCCAGCTGGGGACGGACGATGCGGGCCCCCAATAGAGGGCCATCGGCCCCCGAAAGCCCCAGGGCGGGCACGTCCCGCCCTTGTAAGGAGGCCACTAATGTCTTGTTCACCAGCCCGGACAGGACAGCTGCCACCACCTCCAGGGCCTGGGGGTCGGTGACCCGCTGCCCTTCGTGGAAGAGGACAGGGCAGCCCAAGCGGTCTAGCCAGGAGGAGATGATGGCTCCACCCCCGTGGATGACCACCGGGCGTCTGCCTTGTCGCCAAAGGGTGGCCAGGTCGTCCAGGGAGGTGTCATGCTCCCCCAGGGTGGAGCCCCCCAGCTTGATGACCACTGTCTCCACGGCTCTCACCTCATGTGGTGTATAGGCTGTTGAGGCGGACGTAATCCTCCGTCAGGTCGGAGCCCCAGGCCACGGCCCTCGCCTCACCCAGGCCCAGGTGGGCTCGCCACTTTACTTGCGATGCCGAGAGGAGGGCGCGAGCGCGCGCGTCGTCAAAGGGCTGGGGCCGCCCGCGGCAAAAGACGCAGATATCCTCGCCCTGGGGGTCTACCAGCCATAGGGTGAGGGAGTCCAGGTCTAGCTGGCAGCCGGAGTTGCCCAGGGCGGCCACCACCCGTCCCCAGTTGGGATCGCCACCCTTCACGGCTGTCTTGACCCCGAGGGAGCGCACCACCTCGCGGGCGGCGCGGCGGGCGTCTTGAGGGGAGGCAGCGCCCTCCACCTCCATCTCGATGACCTTGCTGGCTCCCTCGGCATCCATCACCATGGCGCGGGCCATGTCCTGGCATAGGAGGCAGAGGGCGCTGCGGAAGGCAGGGCCCAAAGGATGGTCATCGTCCATGGCTTTCCCCTCGCCGTTGGCCAGGGCCACCACCATGTCATTGGTGCTGGTATCGGAGTCCACATCGATCATGTTGAATGAGACGTCCACGGCCTCCCGAAGGGCGTGCTGAAGGAAGGGCTGAGCCACAGGGGCATCGGTGGTGATGAAGCAGAGCATGGTGGCCAGGTTGGGGTGGATCATGCCCGCCCCCTTGGCCACCGCCCCCAGGCGGTAAGGGCCCACCCGGTAGGCCCCATACTTGGGGCGGGTGTCAGTGGTCATGATGGCCAGGGCGAAGTCCCTTCCCCCGTGGCGGGTGAGGGGTAGGGTGGCGATGGCGGCCGCGATCTTATCCATAGGTAGGAAGGTGCCGATGACGCCTGTGGAAGCCACCACCACGTCTTGGGGGCGCAGGTTGAGACGCTGGGCGGCCAGGCGGGCCATCTGGCGGGCGTCCTCCAGGCCTTGGGCCCCGGTGGCGGCGTTGGCGCATCCGGAGTTGGCCACCACCGCCTGCGCCCGCCCATCGGCCAGGTGCTCCATAGTCACCAGGAGGGGGGCGGCCTTGACACGGTTGGAGGTGTAGACGGCAGCAGCCACGCAAGGCCTCTCGGAAAAGAGGAGGCCAAGGTCAGGCTTGGTCGGGTTGTAGCGAATTCCGGCGTGAATCCCTCCCGCCAGAAACCCTTGGGGAGTGGTGACGCTTCCTTCTTCTGTGATCTTGACGATCTCGCTCATGGTCGCCTCCTCATGGGAAGAGGGCCAGGGCCTCTAGCCCCATGGTCTCGGGCAGCCCTAGCATCAGGTTCATGTTCTGGATGGCCTGGCCCGCCGCTCCCTTGACCAGGTTGTCTATGGCGCTAACCACCACCAGGCGCTCCCCCTCGGCATCTATAGTGGGGTATATCAGGCACAGGTTGGAGCCCAGGGTATGCTTGGTAGCTGGTGGCTCGCTGCTAATTTGGACGAATGGCTCGCCCTCGTAGAAGCTCTGATAGAGGTCGCGGAGCGCCCTGCGCCCCGCCTCCCCGGGAGGGAGGGCGCCTGGGCGCAGGGGGGCATAACAGGTGGTGAGGATGCCCCTGGTCATGGGCACCAGATGGGGGACGAAGGTAAGGCGAGGGCGCATTCCATCGGTGGTCAAAGATGCTAGCTCCTGGGCCATCTCCGGCAGGTGGCGGTGGCCCCCAAGGCCGTAGGCGCTGACGCTTTCGTTGACCTCTGAGAAATGGTAGCGCAGATCCACTGTGCGTCCAGCGCCCGAGACGCCCGATTTGGCGTCCACCACCAGGTCTGGCTCCACGATACCCTCCCGCAGGGCGGGGGCCAAAGCCAGGATGGCCCCCGTGGGATAGCAGCCGGGGTTGGCTACCAGTCGGGCACCCCGCAGGCGGTCCCTATTGAGCTCGGTGAGGCCATATGCCGCCAGGGGCAAGAAGGCCGGCGCTGGGTGCTCTATCCCATACCAACGGGTGTACTCTTGGGGATCGCGCAGGCGGAAGTCGGCCGAGAGGTCGATGACTCGCACCCCAGATTCAAGATAAGGGAGGAGGGCCTGGGCGCTGGCCCCATGGGGGAGGGCTGAGAAGAGGATGTCCACCCTCTCTTCCACCCGCTCAGCCACGGTAAGGCTCAGGTGCGACAGGTGGGGGAAGAGTTGGCTAAGGGCCTTGCCGGCGCCGGAGCGGCCGGTGGCGGCCACCACCTGCACCTGGGGGTGGAGGGCCAGGATGCGGGCCAGCTCGGCCCCGGCGTACCCTGTCACGTTGAGGATGGCGGCTCTAAACATGTTCACACCTCCGCTGCCCACAAAGTTCAGGGCCCCACCACCTATTGGCGGTGGGGCCCCTAGCCAAACCTATGCCAAGGAGCGACTATGGCCCCCCGCCAGCCCGGCCTCGGGCCCATCGTCGTGGCCGGCGGAAGGCCTCGCCTTTCATGACATTTCTTACCATAGGGCCTCTCTTGTGCACTGTCAACCTGTTGGCGGTGGCTCCAGGGGGGGAGGCCTCTCCCCCCGGGCATACCGCTCCAGCCATTCCCTCATGGCCGGGTCACGAAGGGACTCGCGGTGGAGATAGGCCTCCAGCTGCAGCCCCTGCTCCAGGGGGAGGGAGAAGCCCCATAGGGCAGCCAGCCGGTCCAGGCGCATGGACGTCTGGGGGTACTCGGCCATGCGCTGGGCCACCTCTAGGGCGCGGGAGAGGGCCTGGCCTGCAGGCACCAGCTCCTGTACCAGCCCCATCTGGTAGGCGCGTTGGGCGTCGATGAGGACGCCCGACAGGATGAGGTAGAGGGCGTTGCCCAGGCCCACTACCCGGGGCAGACGCTGCGTTCCCCCATCCACCAGGGGGACGCCCCAGCGGCGGTTGGTGACGCCGAAGCGCGCGGTGGTGTCGGCGATGCGGAAGTCACACCAAAGGGCCAGCTCCAGGCCCCCTGCCAGGCAGTAGCCGCTGATGGCGGCGATGGTGGGCTTCCCTACGTCGGTGATGCGGGTGAGCCCCATGGGCCCGCTACGGTCGGCCCCTGGGCGGGATGCCAAGGTATCGATGGCCTTGAGGTCGGCACCGGAGCAGAAGTGACCGCCGGCGCCTGTGAGGACCATGGACCGCAGCTGGGGATCGCGGCGGAACGCCTCGGCCGCCTCCTCCAGGAGGGCAGCCGCCTCCCCGTCTACACAGTTGCGCACCTCAGGGCGGTTGATGGTAACCACCAGGACGGGGCCCTGGCGCTCCACTAGGACCTTGGGTGCTTGCACGACGCAGCCGAGCCTACCAACTGAAGGGCCTGGCGTCAAGGGGATGAAAAAAGGGATGGGGCCTGCGACCGGAGGGCGGGCCATTCTCTCGGGGCGGCCGCAAGCCCCATTCCCTTGTCGCTTTCAGCATAACGTCGCTATAGCGCCGCGTCTGTCGGGCGAAACCTGATTCTGCGTCCAGCTTTCCCCTAATTCTCTTTCAGGAGGCCACGGCGGAGGGCGAACTGGACCAACTCTGCCCGGCGGCGAAGGCCCAGCTTCTCCATAAGCCTTTGCCGATATGTGTCCACTGTCTTGGAGCTGATGCCCAATTGCTGAGCTATCTCCTGATTGGTGTATCCTGCCGCCGTCAGCCGTAAGACTTGCACCTCACGGGAGGTGAGGGCGTCCAGGGGGTCGCGGTGGGGCTTGCCTCCCGCCAGGTACTCCCCCAGGAGGCGGCGCACGGCGGAAGGATAGAGGAAGACCTCACCCCGTGCAGCTAGCCGCACGGCCTCCACCAGGTCGGTATCGGTGGCGCTCTTGACCACGTAGCCACACGCGCCCACCTGTAGGGCCCTCAGGAGGTACTCATCTTGGGCATGGACCGTAAGGATCACCACCTGAGTGGGGACGCCCAGGCTGCGGATGGCTTTGGTGGCCTCCAGGCCGTCCATCTCTGGCATGGAGATGTCCAGCACTGCCACTTGTGGTCGCAGCTGGCGGACCATCTCCACAGCTTCCCGGCCAGTGGAGGCCTCCCCCACCACCTCCATATCAGGCTCCCGGGAGAGGAGGGCCTTGATGCCTGCCCGCACCACGGTATGGTCGTCGGCCAGCAGTATGGTTATCTTCGCCATGTCCGTTTACCCTCTGGTATTAATTGGCACCTCAGCGCGCACGATGGTGCCTCGCCCGGGGCGCGAACGGACGCGGAGGCGGCCCCCCACCAAAGCTAGACGCTCCTCCATGCCCATGATGCCCAAACCCCTTTGACCATCGCCCAGTACTTCGGGCAGGGAGAAGCCGCGCCCATTGTCCTTCACCTCTAGGATCACGCGCGCACCGCGATATCGCAGGACGAGCCATGCCTCGCTGGCATTAGCGTGCTTGGCCACGTTGGAGAGGGCCTCTTGGGCCACGCGGTATAGGGCCAGCTCCACCTCCGGCGGCAGGCTGGGCAACTCCCCAAGGTGAAGATGGACGGGCAGCCCCCAACGCTGCGAGAACTCCGCTACGTGGGCACCGAGGGCGGATGTCAGGCCCAGGTGGTCGAGGGCGCTGGGGCGCAGGGCCTGGGCAATGCGGCGCACTCCCTCCAGGGCGGCGGAGACCAGTTCCCGCAGCTCGGCCAAATGGGAGGCAAGGGAGGGATCCACCTCATCCTTTAGCAGATTCAGGCGCACCAGCAGGGCAGTGAGGATCTGGGCCGTATCATCGTGGAGCTCGCGAGCTACCCTCTTGCGTTCCTCCTCCTGGGCCTGAAGGATAAGGGCCGATAGGTGGCGCAATCGCTCCTGTTGCTTCCGTGCCTCCCAGAGGAGTCGGCCCATCTCCTCCAGAAGCCCTAGCACATAGCTGGAGTTGCCACACCTGAGGCACTCCGCCGGCGGCGCCGGGAGATGGGGAGCGCCATGCACCAAATTATAAATGCCATCCCCTCCTTGGGCCACCAGCCCCAGCTCCTCCAGCGCCCTTAGGTGGCGCTGCATGGCTCTGGGAGAGCTTCCCAGCCGCGCCGCTAGCTCCTCCGCCGTGGCCGGGC
This sequence comes from Dehalococcoidia bacterium, assembly GCA_032249735.1. GTDB lineage: Bacteria > Chloroflexota > Dehalococcoidia > SM23-28-2 > HRBIN24 > JAVVHA01. The sequence continues at coordinate 49,079 of JAVVHA010000009.1, forward strand.
CCTCTGCCAAAGCGGCTAGGACGCCTATCCGCGGGGGCGGCGACTTACGGATGCCTACCTCCCTTTGTCGGGTACCATCGTCCATTCCTTTGCCATTTTACCATCCCTTAACCACCCCTTTTGTCGGCCAAAACCTTACGGCACTTGGGGGCTTTGCCTGACTGACCAGGAGCCGGCTGACGATTATTGTGATGTCGAAAGCCTTGTGATTAAGGGCACATTCTCTGCTGCAAGGAGGGCTTAGGTTGCGCCGAGATGTGGTGGTAGTGGCAGCGCTGTGGCTAGTGTTGACGGTGTTAGGGGAGGTGCTAGCCTTCGCCTTCGATTTCCAGCCAGTTCCCGTGTCCGACAAGGGGGAACACATCAAGGATGCCGTACGCATCCTCACCTATTTTGCCATCCCTGTCCTGACCTTTGTGATAGTAGCACTTATTTATAGCATCCTCCGCTTTCGTGCGCCCGGACCAGAGGCCGACGGGATGCCTGTGCGCTCGCACATAGTGCCTTGGGTCTGGTTGGCGGTCACATCTGGTCTGGCGTTTACCATCATGGTCTTCCCTGGACTTTTGGGCACCATTGAGGTGACGTCATCGGCGCATCAACACGGATCTGGCGGGCAAGCGAGCGCCAGGGCTGGCGGCGCCTTGCTGGTGCAGGTGGAGGGGCTGCAGTGGACGTGGCTCGTCCACTACCCCGACCAAGGGGTGAAGAATGCCCGCGAGCTAGTCCTACCGGTGGGGCAGCAGGTGATGCTAGAGGTGACCTCCCGCGATGTGCTGCACTCCTTCTGGGTCCCCGCCTTCATGCTGAAGATAGACGCCATACCTGGCGTGGTCAACCACGTTACCTTCACCCCCACGGAGGTGAGCTCATACGAGGAGAACAGCCTGTTGCGGCTGCAATGCGCAGAGCTCTGCGGCCAGGCCCACGCCTGGATGGTCATCCCTGTGCGAGTGGTGGAGCCAAAGGAGTTCGAACGCTGGGTGGCGGGACAGCGCAAGTAGGAGGAGGGCTATGACGACGGCTGAGCATGCCGAGCGCATAGGGCTGTGGCAAGGCTTCTACTATGTGCGCCGTGGCGTCCTTTGGGGGCTCATCGGGTTCGGCCTAGGGGTGGGGCTGGCTGCCCTCTTCCGCACGGCTGCCGGCTCCTCCCCTTGGTGGCTGGAGCATAACTTCGCTGTGGGCTACGTGTTGGGGCTATTGGGCTGGCTGCTGGGGGTGGGCATGTGGGAGCGGTGGGTCAAGGAGTGGCTGGGCCTCCCCACCCAGCCCAATCCCCACGGCTGGATGCGCTACTTCGCCTTCACCACCGACCATAAGGTCATTGGCGTCCAGTACCTGGTGACCTTTGTGGCGGTGTTCCTCATCGCTGGCCTTTTGGCCATGCTTATGCGCTATCACCTCATGGACTCCCAGGGGGCGTTGTTCAACGGTGGCGTCTACAACCAGGTGATGAGCCTGCACGGCATCTTGATGATCGCCGTGGCGGTGGCAGTCATCATCGGTGGGTTCGGCAACTTCCTGGTGCCCCTCATGATCGGGGCGCGGGACATGGCCTTCCCCCGCCTCAATGCCCTCACTTATTGGCTTATCCCTCCTGTGGCTGTCCTTTTACTGACGGCCCAAGCCGTGGGGGGCTGGGACACGGGATGGACGGCCTACCCACCATTAGCGGTGCGCAACGCTGCTGGCCAGCTCTTCTTCAACCTAGCCATCATTACCTTCGGCCTCTCCTCCATCTTGGGCGGTCTTAACTTCCTGGTGACCATAAGCTTTTTGCGGGCGCCAGGGATGACGTGGGGAAGGCTGCCGATATTCGTCTGGTCCATATTCTCTGCTTCCATTATTGCCCTTATCTTCACCCAGGCCTTCGCCGCCGCCATGCTCATGGAGGCGGTGGACCGTCTGGCGGGGACCAATTTCTTCAACCCCGGTGACCCCTTGCTGTATCAGCATGTGTTCTGGTTCTACTCGCATCCCGCGGTATACATCTTCATCCTGCCGGGGTTTGGGATACTGCTAGAGGTGCTGACCCACTTCTCCCGCAAGCCCCTCTTCGCCTATCGGTGGGCGGTGGCGGGGTTTTTGACCATCGTGGCCATAAGCGGCATCGTGTGGGCCCACCATATGTTCGTCACCACCAGCGAAGTGGCCTTCCTAGGGGCCTTTTTGGTGACGACAGAGGCCATCTCCATTCCCACGGGGCTGGTGTTCCTGTCGGCCCTGGGGACCATATGGATGGGGAGGCTGTGGCTGACGCCCCCCATGCTGTTCGCCTTAGGGGCGCTGTTCAACTTCCTCATCGGGGGCATCACGGGCATATATCTGGCCGATGTGCCCAGCGACATCCAACTATCGGACACCTACTTCGTAGTGGCCCACTTTCATTACACCATCATCGGTGGCGAGATATTCGCCCTCCTGGCTGCCATCTACTACTGGTTCCCCAAGATCACAGGGCGCATGTACCACCAGGGGCTGGGCAAGCTCCACTTCTGGCTCACCTTTTTGGGCTTCAACCTCACCTTTCTGCCCATGTTCTGGGCGGGCCTTCACGGCATGAACCGGCGCATCGCCATTTACGACCCAGCCCTGGAAGGGGTGAACGTGTTTGCAAGCGTCGCTGCCTTCGTCATGGGGGCGGGCTTCCTGGTCTTCGTGGGAAACATGGTGTGGTCATGGGTGCGGGGCAAGGTGGCGGAGGCCAACCCCTGGCGAGCGCGCACCCTGGAGTGGCAGGTGCCCTCACCACCGCCAGAGGAGAACTTCCCTGCCCCGCCGGTGGTGGTGGGGGAGCCCTATGAGTATGGCGTGCCGGGGGCTGGGCCCCACGTCGTCCTGGCCCCTGCCGGCGGCGACTGTGGGAAGGAGGTGTGAGCTATGCAGGAGGAGCGCCCAAGACGCCTCTTGCTAGGCCTTGCCACCCCTGAGCAGGTGACTTGGTTTATGGTGGCGTGGTTAGGCGTTCAGACGGCGGTGGAGTACGTCCTGGCCCAGGTCCTGGAGGCCAACCTGCCCATCATGCTAGTCATAAACATCCTGGAGGCAGCGAGCATCATCTACTTCTTCCAGCACGTCTATAGGCTGTGGCGGGAGGACGAGTGATGGCCGAGGCGGCTGTTCCCTATGCCATACCTGTGGCCACTAAGCGCCGCATATACCAATGGGGCCTGTGGCTGTTCTTCCTCTCAGAGGCCTTTCTGTTTGGGTCGGTGGCGTCCAGCCGCTTCTTCTTGGCGGGGCTGGAGCGCTCCCACCTCAACCAGGCGCTGGGGCTGGCCATAACTTCGGTCCTCCTCACCAGCTCCGTCTTCGCCTACCGGGCGGAGGTGGCCTGTGCCCGGGGCGATGGCCCGGCCTTCCTGCGCAACCTGGCCATGACTATGGTCTTGGGCCTCGCCTTCCTGGGCGGTGTAGGTGTGGAGTGGTCCACCGCCGAGTTCACGCCCTCGGAGCCCTTCGGGACGGCCTTCTTCGCCATGACAGGCATTCACTCTTCCCATGTGGCTTCGGGCATCTTCATCTTCCTCATCATCATGTATCACGCCCTGAGGGGGCGGTTCATACCCGAGGGGTGCACATGCCGCCGCATCTGGCCTTGGCGCTCATGCGAACACCCTAAGACGCGGCCCACCTGGGAGCAGATGTGGCCAGTGGAGGCGAGCATCAAGTACTGGCACTTTGTGGACGTGGTATGGGTGTTCTTCTACCCCATCCTCTACCTGATAAGCTGGCCCACTTAAGGGAGTTATAATAGCTAGCGCCAGGGGGAAGGGGAGGGGGGTGTGCTCTCGGTTACCAGGCTTCTGGGCGGTGAGGTGAGGCCGGGTGACGTGCTGCGCTATGGGGAGGCCCGGCCTCCGCACCTGTTGCACTTCGCCCCCGAGAAGCGCCCTGTAGTGGTATGGAACCTTACCGCCCAGTGTAACCTCCATTGCATGCACTGCTATGCCAATGCCCACAGGCGCCCCCTGCCGGGGGAGTTGACCACTGTAGAGGGAGAGAGGCTCCTTGATGACCTGGCGGACATGGGGGTGCCGGTGGTCCTCTTCTCTGGCGGCGAGCCCCTTATGCGACCTGACATCTTCCATCTGGCGGCATATGCGCGACGGCGAGGCCTGCGTACCGTACTGTCCACCAACGGGACCCTCGTCGACGCTGCGATGGCTCGCCGCATCGCCGACGCCGGATTCAGCTACGTGGGGGTTAGCTTGGACGGCCTGGAGCCGGTGCACGACCGCGTGCGCGGGCAGCGGGGGGCCTTTCGTCAGGCCCTGCAGGGGCTCTCCCTCTGCCGCCGCCTGGGCCTGCGGGTGGGTATCCGCTTCACCGTCCACCGCAAGAACGTGGACCAGCTGCCCCACATCTTCGACCTGGCCGAGGCGGAGGGGATAGACCGCCTGTGCGTCTACCACCTGGCCTACGCCGGCCGGGGGGAGAAGATTCGACACTTAGACCTCTCGCCTTGGGAGACTCGGCAGGTGATAGATTACATCTTCCGAAGGGCGGAAGCGTGGGCCGCCCGCTCCTCCCCAGTGGAGGTGTTGACGGTAGACAACCACGCCGATAACGCCTACCTGCTCATGTGGGTGCAGGCCCGGCACCCGGAGCGGGCAGAAGAGGTCCATCGCCTCCTGCTGTGGAACGGGGGCAACCAATCGGGGGTAGCTGTGGCCTCCATCGACCCCCTGGGCCACGTGTGTGTCGACCAGTTCTCCTGGCACCGGCCCCTAGGCAATGTGCGGGAGCGGCCCTTCAGCAGCATCTGGAACGACGATAGGCATCCCCTGCTGAAGGTGTTGAGGCAGCGCCCGCGGCCCATCGAGGGCAGGTGCCGTCATTGCCGGTTCTTGCCCATCTGCAACGGCAACCTGCGCGCTCGCGCCGAGAGCTATTTTGGCCACTTCCTGGCCCCCGACCCAGCCTGCTATCTCACGGACTGGGAGATCGGGCTTTCGGGGCAGGAGGCTTGGGAAGAGGCGCGGCGCTGGCCCGTGCCTGTGCAGGAGGTGGCATGATGGCCCTCTCACCTCAGGCCCGCCAGGAGAGGGACGCCCATGATGCCATGTTGGCCCAGGCAGACCTTCACCAAAGCCCCTTTACCATCGCCTGGGAGGTGACGCGGGCCTGCCCCTATAGATGCCGTCACTGTCGGGCCGAGGCCCAACCTCGGCGGCACCCATTGGAGCTGACCACTCAGGAGGCCTTCCACTTGGTGGACCAAATAAAGGGGTTTGGCGACCCCATACTGGTGGTCACCGGTGGCGACCCCATGATGCGCCCAGACCTGTTCGATATCTTGGCCTATGCCTCCTGTCGTGGGCTGCGGGTAGCCCTTACCCCCACCACCGGCAGGGTAACGGCCCGGGCACTGGCCCGCGCTCGTCAAGCGGGGGTGCGCCGCATCGCCATCAGCATCGATGGCCCAACGCCAGAGGTGCACGACGCCTTCCGTGGGATGCGCGGCTCATTTCGTACCGCCATGCACATCGCTTTGGAGGCCCGCCAGCAGGGCCTACCCCTGCAGGTGAACACCACCCTCACCCGCCTCAACTTCCACCTATTGGAGGCTATGGGCGAGATGGTGGCAAAGTTGGAGGCTGTGCAGTGGAGCATCTTCTTCCTGGTGCCCACGGGGCGTGCCCTGCTGGAGGACATGCTCTCGCCCTACCAACATGAGGAAGCCTTCCATCGCATCTACGAGCTGGCGCAGGCCGCCCCCTATGACGTGAAGGTGACCGCTGCCCCCGCCTATCGCCGGGTGGTGATCCAGCGCGGAGGGGGGAAGGGGCTAGCCACGGTGGCTGGAGCAGGGTACCGCTTTCAGGACGGCCTCCACCGCCCCAGCGTAGGGGTCAACGATGGTAAGGGGTTCCTTTTCATCTCCCACGTGGGAGAGGTGTATCCCTCTGGGTTCTTGCCCCTGGCGGTGGGCAACGTGCGGCGGGAATCGATCGTGGAGCTGTACCGTAACGCCCCTCTCATGCGCCATCTCCGCGACCCCACTATGCTCAAGGGGCGGTGTGGGCGGTGCCCTTATCGAGAAGTATGCGGGGGCTCCCGCGCCCGCGCCTACGCCCTCACTGGCGACCCCTTTGCTGAGGACCCCACTTGCATCTACGATCCCCCCTCGTGATCGCGCTGCAACATGGCCTGGGCCAGGGCGATGGCGAAGGTGGCCACCGCCGTCCAGGCCAGGGCCCCTCCCCAGCCAGCGAGGTGATCGGCCACACCCCACTCCCCCCTCATCCAGGACCCCAAGGCTCTCAGCGTGGTGGCCGAGGGCAAGGCTACCAAGGCGACCCTTACTGCCCAACGGTAGCCAAGGCCTCTCTGACGCGCCAGGGCGAAGGGGGGCAGCACCAGGTAGGCCATCCCTAGGATCATGGTGGTGATGGTGCCCGTCCCTAGCACGTGGCGGATGGCGTCCAGCCGTGGCAGCTCTAAGGGAGCGATGTGGGCCAGGGAAAGGGCTCCCATGGTCGTCAGCATCACTCCCCCCAGGGCGAGCCAGCCCATAGCCATCTGCACCAGCCTGCCTGGCTCACGCGATAGGGCCCGCAGGCGCAGAGGCGGGCGCCAGAAGGCGCTCAAGAGCGCGGGGGAGGCGAGGCCCAGGCCCATGAGCATGTGTGCTGTCGCTTCCAGCTCCAAAGTAGTGGCGTCGGGGTGGGCGTCCCTCCAGAGGGCGACAGTCAGGTAGAGGAAAAGGCCGGCCTGAAGGGGAGCCCATATCGCCCACAACGTGGGGCCTTGCAAGAGTTGCCTCCCGAAGAAGATGAACACAGTGCGCAACGAGACTCCTATCACGGCGCATAGGACGAAGCCCACCATCTCCATGGTGACTAGGGCCTGGTTCCGGCCGAAGGGGTACATGGCGGGCCCCATCCCTGGCACGGCGAAGGCCCAGGCCAGGGCCAAGGCCTTGGCCATCAGCAGCCACCAGGCCATAGATGCCAGGTGGGGGGTGAAGGGGGCTCCAGGGCGGTGCCAGAGGCGTCGCCCCACCTGATAGGCGAATATGGCTGCCCCCGTGGCCTCTAGCCCTCCCGACGCCAGTAGCAGGCCCTTCCCCACCTCCCCTGTGGCTAGGGGTTGGCCCATCACCCGCACCATCACTCCGGTGCCCAGGGCCAAAAAGGAGGCGAAGAAAGGGAGAGGAGCAACAGGGGAGGACGCCGTGAACCTAGGCACCAGCCTATACGCCATGCCCATGATGAATAGACCTGCCCAGCCCATGAGCTGGGCGTGTCCATGGGCCTGGACGAGGGCCCCCAGCCTTCCCCCGGCTCCCCATCCCACTGCGCGAGCGAAGGCTACGGTTGTCCCAAGGGCGAAGCCTGCGGCCAAGGAGATGGCGATGGCCGTGCAGATGGGCAGCAGATAGCTTCCTACCGTCTCCTCCCGCGCACGCTGCAAATATGCCCTGGCCAAAAGCGCCTCCTTGCCGTCATTATGGCCTAGTGACCAGGGGGGACACCACCAGCGCGCAGGCGCTGTCCGTCCCACCAGTAGGGGATGCGCACCGGCGGGAGGGAGGGCGCATCGTCCCGGTCGCCGGGGGCGTAGTTGGCATAAGTGACGACGATCTGTCGCCTCTGGCGCTCGGCCTCCACGGCCACTATGGCGCGGGAGGGGCGTAAGGTGTCGGTGCCCAGGTAGGAGTCGTTCAGGAAGAAGTGGACCTTCTGGCAGTAAAAGTGGGATGGACAATAGGAGTGCACCGCCAGGAAAAGGCCCCCCTCGGTCTCCACGTGCGCTTCCAGGTTAGTGGGAATGAAGCCCTCCAGGCGGATGCGGGCGCGCGCCAGGGCCAATAGGGTTGCCACCGCTGCCCGCTGCGGTGGCTCGACGGGAGAGATGGCCGCCAGGGCTGGGCGTGCCGATGAGGCGGCCACAGCTAAGGCCAGGCCAGGCACGTCACGCACCCGGGCCACGGCGATGCCCACCAGACGACCACACAGGTCCACCACGGGGGCACCAGCAAACCCCGAGGCCAGCTCCTGGGCCAACTGGACATAACGCACGCCTCCCATCTCCAGGTATCGGAAGATGGAGGCGTCATGAGCAGTGAGGGTGTCTTGCGGGCCCCGCCCATATCCCAGAACTATCACCCCTTCCCCCTCCTGGGGGTCTGCTGGGGCCCATGTCAAGGAAGGAAAGGGGCCCACGGGTTCCACCATCAATAGGGCCAGCCCCACCTCGGTTGCCTGGCCAGCCACTCTGGCCGCTACCGTATCTCCCGAGGGTAGGACAAGGGCTACCACCTCGTCATCCCGCACCAGGTCGGCGGCCGTCACGGCCCTGCCACGAGGGTCGATGATGGCTGCAGTACCCGTGGCCGTGGACGTCACCACGGCGACAGTAGCTGGACGCGCATGGGCAAGGGCCTCCGGACGGTCCTGGCAGGCGTCCCTGACCAAGGGTGATGGGGACGGCATTATGGTGGGGGTCACTGGCTCTATTAGGATAGGGGCTTTCTGCTCGCAGGCTGCTAGCACCAGGGTGGCGGCCGCCATCATCTTCCAAAAGAAATGCGGGCCCAGGTGCGCCTGCCAAGAAGGGGGATGCCACGGCAACATGGATGGCATAAGGAATGCTAGCACTCCTTATAGGGGCGTGGGAAGCCCTAGGCCCCCATGGGCCTGTACGCTAAAACCCCATCCCGCTCCAGGGCCTCTAATTCCTCCTCCCCCAGCCCGAGGAGACGAGAGAGGACAAGCCGATTGTGCTGGCCCAACGTGGGCGCTGGGGTCTGGGGGGTGGGGGTCCCGTCCAACCGCCAAGGGGAGCCGGGATATAGGCGACGGCCCGCTTGAGGGTGGGGCACGGCCCGCCAAAAGCGGCGGGCCCGCAGGTGGGGGTCTGAGAAAAGGCCGGGGGCATCGTAGAGGGGGGCAGCTGGCACCCCCACCCGGATGAGGTTCCCCCACACATCCTCCTGCTCCTGCTGCGAGGTCCACTGGGCTAGCACATGATCCAGCTCATCCTGGCGTGCCAGGCGTTCCTCCGTCGTCAGGGAGGCCATATGGAGCAGGGGTTCCCCTGCCAGCTTACAGAGGGCCTGCCACTCCTCGTCGGTGCGCACGGCGATGGCTACCCAGCGGTCCTCCCCTTGGCAGGGGTAGATGCCATGGGGGGCCCATATGGGGTGGCGGTTGCCCATGGGCCCCTGCACACGTCCATTCCACACGTAGTCCAAAATATAAGGGGCCATGAAATAGGTGGTGGACTCCCGCTGCGAGAGGTCGATATGGATGCCGCGGCCTGTGCGCCGACGATAATGGAGGGCAGCTAATACGGCAACAAACCCATGGAAGGCGGCCAGGGGGTCGGACACGTTGATGCCTGCGTTTTGCGGTGTGCCGTCCTCGTATCCGGTGAGGCTTATGAGCCCGCTAGTAAGGTCGTTGGTGGCGCCATAGCCCACGTAATGTCGCTCGGGGCCGGTGAGGCCTTGGGTGGGCATGGAGAGATAGATGATGTCGGTGCGCCTCCTCCTCACTGCTGAGTAGTCCAGGCCGAAGGGGGCCAGGGCCCCTGGCGACAAGTTCTCGATGATGATATCGCAGCGGGCGGCTAGTTCTTGGGCCAACTCGCGTCCCCGCGGGTGGTCCAGGTTCAGGCAGACCCCCCATTTACCCCGGTTGCGGTCGTTGAAATAGGCGTGCCGGTTCCAGGGCTCCTCCCCTGGCTGGCCGTTAGGGTACACCCCTTCGGCCGGGTGGGAGGGGCGGGCGGGGCCCCGCATGAGGTCTGGGCGACGGGCCGTCTCCAGCTTTATCACCTCTGCCCCCGCCTCCGAGAGAAGACGGCCGCACAGTGGCCCAGCCCACACCACTGCCATCTCTAGCACCCTTATCCCCTTCAGGGGCGGGGAAGGGTGTGGGGGAAGACCAAGGGGGAGGGGCAGTAGCGTGCGGGCCTGCTTACTGTGACGCCCAAGGGAGGGGGCTAAACAGGGACGCCACTCCACACCTTTGGCACGGAAGGGGGCGTAGGGGAGGGTGAGCTCCCCGGCCTGGGGATGACGCACCTTCCGGAAGAAGCGACGGGCCCGCAGCTGACGGGATTGCAGTAGGTCGTCCACCCGGTGCAGATAGCCAAAAGGCAGGCCGCGGCGCTGGGCCTCCTCCACCACCTCCTCTCGTCCCTTGTCGGCCAGCCAGCTCAGGATGGCGGCGTGCATCTCATCGGCGTAGCGAGTGCGGGCAGACATACTCTGGAATTTAGGGTCGTCCAGGGGTGGGCCTACCCATCTTAGGAACTCCTGGTAGGCCTGGGCCAGACCGGTGATAACTCCCACGTAGCCGTCGCGGCAGGGGTAGATGCCCCATCCGGCCACTCCCCCCAGATTGCCTCGCCGCTGCCAGACCACTCTACGGTAGGACCAGATCATGGGGGCGTGCTCCATGGTGGTAAGGGCCGCTTCCCATATGGAGAGGTCCACGAGGGCGCCACAACCCTCCTGGTAACGGCGCCAAAGGGCGGCCAAGGCAGCCCCCGCCGCCAGCTGTCCTGCTGCCAGCTCCGGGATGGGGAGACCCACCCGCAGAGGCGGGCGATAGGGCTCCCCTGAGATATACGAAAGCCCCATAAGGGCTTGGAGGGTCAGATCGGTGGCCGGCAGCTCCTTATATGGGCCTGTAACGCCAAAGGGGGTCACCACCACCACAACGTGGCCGCGGCGCGCCCAGCGACGGACCCCTAACCTACGTGCCCACTCCCTGTCCGCCAGGATGATATGACAAGCGGCGGCTAGCCGGCGGGCAACCCCTGGCCCCTCCATCACGCTTTTCTTGCCGCCGTTGTAGAAGAGGTGGTAGGCGCTCTTTTCCTTGTGGGGTACATCGCCGGGGAAGGGGCCCACAAGGCGCAGGGGGTCGCCCTCCGCCGGCTCCAGCTTCCACACCTCTGCCCCCAGACGGGCCAGAAGGTGGCCAGCATAGGCCAGGGCTAGCCCCTGCCCGGCCTCCAGGACGCGCACGTCCGACAGCCAGGTGGCCATGGACCTAGACGGTGATGCCGTAGATACGCTGGGCCTCCCTCTTCAGCTCGCCCCGGAAGTCCGGGTGGGCTACGGCGATGAGCTCGCCTATGCGCTCCCGCAAGGTCTTGCCCCTCAGGGTGGCGATGCCTTGCTCGGTGACCACGTAGTCCACCAGCGTGCGGGGCACGGTCACGGCCGTCCCCTCTGGGAGCACGGGGACGATGCGACTCCGCCTTTGGCCATCGATCATGTGGCTGGAAGGGAGGACGCTGATTGAGCGGCCGCCAGGAGAGTAGCGGCCAGCGATCATGAAGGCCAGCTGGCCGGCTGTCCCCGTCCAGATCTGAGGCCCAATGCCCTCGGAGGCCACTTGCCCTGTGAGGTCCACCATAAGAGCATTGTTGACGGCCACGAAGTTCTCGAACCGGGTGAGCATACGTATGTCATCGGTGTAGCCGAAGTCGTATAGCTCGAAGACGGGGTTTTCATGGATCATGGCCATCTCCTCAGGTGGCAGGGCTACCAGGGCGCTTCCCACCACCTTCCCCTGATGGAGGGTCTTATAGCGGCCCGTCACCACCCCCTCCTGCACCAGTTGGGCCACACCACCGGTGATGATCTCCGTCTGGATGCCCAGGTCGTGCTTTCCGTGGAGGTAGAGGGCTAGGGCAGAGGACACCGTGCCTATGCCGATTTGGACGGTGTCCCTGTCCCGGATGAGCTCCTGGGCCACCAGGGTACAGATGACCTCTGTGGCCGCCACCTCTTCCTCCGTGCGAGGGGGCAGGGGCAGGGTGCCCGTCTGTTGGCGGGCCTCGCAGAAGAGGTCGATCTCCGAGATGTGGATATAGTTCTCACCGCCTGTGCGGATGAACTCCTCGTGCACTTCGGCGATGACCTTCTTAGCTTTCTTGCTCCAGCTCTTGGAGAGCCATACGCCGGGGCCAAAGCTGCAGTAGCCATGGCGGTCGGGCGGCGAGACGGGCACCAGGAACCAATCGGGCTCTTCAGTGAACCCCGGGGGCACCTCGTAGGAACGCCAGGCGCCAAACATGAGGTATTCCACCAGCCCCTTCCTGACCTGTTGGCGGTTGGCAGGGGTGGCGTAAAGGTCGTGCACTTCGAAGGCCTCCCGGTCCCCCTCCTCCTGGATCCAGGGGAAGAGGCCCGCGGGGTGGTCTATGCGCACGTTGTGTAGCTCCCCTCGCCTTTGGTAGAGGGCCTGACAAAGGGTGAAGGGGGTACAGGTGAAGGGGGAGGCTACCACCGTATCACCGCTCTTGATGTCCTTGACGGCCTCTTCAGGGCTCACCAGCTTATGGCCTACCATGCTTCGCCAGTCCACGGCTGACCCTCCTTGCCTTGCTAAAGGGATCGATGAGCGATGACTATGGTAGCCCAATTTTATCGGCTTGGCGTGGCCTCATGTCAAGGAGCCCGGGGGCGGTAAGTGATTTCGATGGTGGCCTGGCGCCCCACTTGACGGCGGAAGGCGCTCCCCTCTGCCTCTGTCTGGAACCAGACCACCACATACCACCCGCTGAGGTAAGGGTGTATGTCCTCGCACACCAGCTCCTGGGGCCAGCCGTGGATGCGGAACCGGGTGCCGAAGGGCATGAGGAGGGGGTTGCATGCCGCCGCCCCCGCATGCACCTTCTTGCCGCTGGCCATGAGGCCACACGCCCCGTCGCCCTCGCAGGTGGTGTATAAGATGAGCACGTTGGTCACTACCTCTGAAGGTGAAGGGGTGGGGGAGGGAGCGACGAAGGTAGGCTGGGGCGATGGGGTGACAGGGATTGGCGTGGGAGATGGGGCGACTACCTGCTGCCCGACCGGAGATGGGGTGGCAGCAGGGGCATGAGTGGGGACAGGCTCAAGGACGCCGGACGAGGGCCCACCCGGCCGATAAAAGAGGCCCCACCACGTCAGAGCCCCTGCCAAGGCCAGCATCGCTGTTATCGCCAGGCGCCCCGCCGGAGTCAGATTCCACCACCAACGCACCGTCTACCGATGGAATGCCATCCCCCCGCTCCGTTTCTACAGCACCGCCTGCTGAGGGCACAATCCCTCTCGGCTCTCGTGATGGCCACAGAGGACGCCAAAAAGGCCACTGCCGGGCCACAATCTCGACCGAAAGCCAGGTTCTTGCCAGGACAATCGAACGCAGGGCTTCACTAGGCTAGGAGAGCTAACGGCTGTAGGTAAACCAGACCACGGGCCAGGATATATCGTCCGCTCTGGAGGCCGAACGGGCCGTTACTCCGTCGTAGTAGACATCGATGAGGGCCTGCAGCCGAGTATCGTCGAAAACGGTGAGGTTAAGAGGCGCTCCCTCTATTACGAGGGTGGTGCCTGCCGGCAACGTGGGGATGGCCCGTCGGAGGGCGGCAACGAACAGGACGTTCTCGCGTCCTGCCTCGTGAACCCCAAGCACCAAGTGCACGTTAGCCAAGAGGACGGCCGTGACCACCGCCGCTGCTATCGCTCCTACCCCCAGCCGCCACCACCATGGTTGGACCCTGGCCGCCAGTCCATGGACGGCCGGAGGCAGCACACCTGCGGCCCATAGCGCCAACGGGGCCCCCGCTAGGTACATGGTGCGGCCGAAGGCGCCCATGACGAGGGTAGCGTCAGGGGCTAGGGTCAGAATGAACCACGCCAGGGCGACCACCGGCAGGCTGCGGATGGGGCACCAGCGCAGCGTCGCTACCGCTGCCAGGACAAACAGGGCTGAGCCAATCAACAGCGCCAACTCCGCCAGGCCGGTGAACGGTGGTCGATAGCACCCTACGGAGGACTCGCAGGCTGGTGCCATTGCCATGCCCAACATGGCGCCGTAGTTGGCCCATATGTGCCAGCCGAGGGTGAAGGCCCCCGCCTTTTCGTAATGCGCCCGCACCCAGAGGTGGACCCCCACCAACGTCATCGCCAACATGCCAATGGGGAGCCAGGCTGCCATCTCCCGCCGGGATAGTGACCTGCCATTGTCCCTTTGCCGGAGCCAGGCCAGAGCCGGGTACACCGCAGCCAGTGGCACCGCGGTGGGGTGCAGGAGAGAGGCCACCAGGAAGAGTCCTATGGCCGCCCCGAGCTCCAGCTTGGAGCGACGTTGGACCCAACCCAGCCAGCAGAGCAAGCTCCCGATAGCGGGGAGCGCGGCCACCACCCGGTTAGCCCCGCTGACCCAAGCGACGGCCATAGCATAGGCAGGATGGAGGGCGAATATGGCCGCTGCGACGTTGGCCTGCCAGGTCAACAGGCCGAGACGGAGCCCTAGGCGCCGTACTAGTAAGGCCGTGGCGAGATGGAGCGCTATGGCCACTGCATGGTAAGGCACCCCGTGGAGCCCAAACAGTTCATACTGAATCCGGAACCAGAGGGGCCAAAGGGGCCGGTACCGGTCCAGCTCGGGCAGGGATCCGATCGCTCTGATATCGAATGCGCGACGAGCGTAGGCCCAGAACCCCATGTCCCGCGCCGAGGCCAGAAACCACCAATCATCGGAGGCAAACCATCCGTTGAGGGCGAGGGCCTGGACACCAACGGCGAAGACACATACTGCTGCCAGGAACCAGGGGGAACCAGCGAACCTTGGAAAGGCAGAACCCGGAGTCCTCTCGTATCGGGCCATCATCTCTCAGACGGTGAGACGTTGGCGGAGGCTTCAGCAGACGTCACCTGTTCCACAGGGCGCGGGCCGGCGATTCGCTACAATGAGATATTACGATGACGCGGCTGTCGTCGCCAGGGCACCCTCGTGTGGTCAGTTGAGGCTGGGGGCTGAGCCTCTGTCTGGCGCTTTGGCCATATGCGTTCTCCCTCTGGCCCGTAGGCCCCGCAAACGTCTTGAGGATGACCTCCTATGAGGCCCAAGGTAACAGCACGAGGGTTGCCCAGTGCCTTGGTGCCAGCTGTTATCCCCCTCTACTCGAGACTTGCTGGCTCCCCAACCATTTGTGCAGCTCCACCGTTACGATAATGCTACTAGCCAGGGCGATCCTCTTCGCCCAGGTCCCCAGCCCCACCGGCTCGACCCGAAGGACGAACTGGGCTGGCGGGGAGTGCATGGCCCCTATGTGCATGGCCAGGGCCACGGCGAACAATAGAAATGGAGCGGAGTAGGGGCTCCGGCGGAAGGCTGAGGTGCGTGGGCGGGGACGCGGCCGCCCGATTTGAGGAGCACCAGATCGCCAAGCACCAGCTCCTGGCTGTCTACCTCCCACCCTCGGCCCTCACGGATGACCCGTGCTCGGGGCGATACCAGACGCATAAGAGCCAAAACCGATGGCTCGGCTTGCCACTCCTGTACAAAGCCGATGCTGGCGTTGATGGCCAGGGCAGCGGCGATGACACCGGCATAGATATACTCCTGAAGGAATACGGTCACCACCATGGCTAGCAAGAGGATATAGATGCGGGGGCTTTGAAACTAATGTATCAGCACCATCAGCGGGCTGGCGGGAAGAGGTGGCTCGATGGGGTTAGGGCCATATACGCGGAGTCGGGCGCTGACCGCGGCTTGGGTGAGCCCTTGAGGTCCTGTCCCTAGGGCGCTCTCCAGGGTGGCCCTGTCCAGAGCGTGCCATAAGCGCCCCGTGGGCGCCCGTTGGCCACTGTCCCGAGCTCTGCGCCCTATACCCGGTGTGCGCCGCACAAATATCACCACCGCTTCGAGTCCCCCTTTATGTCCATGGTATCAGCCTAGAGGTCGCGGCCAGGTCTGGTTCCGTTAGGAGTGGTGCGCGCGCAGCGCCCACCCTGCCCCTAGCGGCCATCATCAACGCCTCTATGCACGTAGTGGGCAGGGGCCACATGGAAAGTGGCCGTTATTCGCCCGACAATGTGTCGACACCCTACGGGCTGCGGTTTTATATGCCTCAGGGGCCTAAAGAGGAGCAAACCGGATCTGGGTTCTGGCAGGGGCGGAGGGATTCGAACCCCCGACCTCCGGTTTTGGAGACCGGTGCTCTGCCACTGAGCTACGCCCCTGCAGGGCCAGCCCGCCTTCTAGTTTTATGCGTCGCTGTCCTCTTGTCCAGAGGGAGTAGCTACGCTCCCTACCTGGGTTCGCCCCGGGCCCAGGATAAGGTTCCTTGACGCTCCGTGCACCTAGCACTATACTTAGCCGTGGCGCTGCTCCTTGAGCGGCGACGGCCTGATGCCAGCGGGGCCGAAGTGGCGCAACGGGTAGCGCGGGCGACTTGTAATCGCCAGGTTGCGGGTTCGAGTCCCGCCTTCGGCTCCAGAAGCCATCAGGAGAGCGGCGGGGTGGCGGAGCGGCCAAACGCACCTGGCTGTAAACCAGGCGCCCTGAGATGGGCTACGCAGGTTCGAATCCTGCCCCCGCCACCAAAGGTGAGGGCCCACATAGCTCAGTGGTAGAGCACGCCCTTGGTAAGGGCGAGGTCGCCGGTTCGAATCCGGCTGTGGGCTCCAGAGGTTGTTGGACTTGGCAGGGATGACCAAATATAGGTAGGAGGAACGCGACATGGCCAAGCCGAAGTTTGTGCGTGCCAAGCCGCACGTCAACGTAGGGACCATCGGTCATATCGACCATGGCAAGACTACCCTGACATCGGCCATAACGAAGGCCCTGTCCCTCAAGGGCCTGGCCGAGTACCGCGACTACTACAGCATCGACAAGGCCCCTGAGGAGAGGGCCCGTGGCATCACCATCGCCATCGCCCATGTGGAGTACGAGACAGAGAAGCGCCATTACGCTCACATCGACTGCCCTGGCCACGCCGACTACATCAAGAACATGATCACCGGCGCTGCCCAGATGGACGGGGCTATCCTGGTGGTGGCTGCCAACGACGGCCCCATGCCCCAGACACGGGAGCACGTCCTCCTGGCCCGCCAGGTGGAGGTGCCGGCCATCGTCGTCTTCATGAACAAGGTGGACATGGTGGACGACCCCGAGCTCCTCGACCTGGTGGAGCTGGAGGTGCGCGACCTCCTCAGCAAGTACGGCTACCCAGGCGATGAGGTGCCTGTGGTCAGGGGCAGCGCCCTCAAGGCCATGGAATCCCAGAGCAGCGACCCCAACGCTCCTGAGTTCCAGTGCATATGGGAGCTGCTAAAGGCCATCGACGAGTATATCCCCGAGCCTGTGCGCCCCCGCGACAAGCCCTTCCTGATGCCCATCGAGGACGTGTTCGGCATCAAAGGCCGCGGCACTGTGGTCACAGGTCGCGTGGAGAGGGGCGTCCTGCGGCCAGGCGAGGAAGTGGAGATAGTAGGCTTCTCGCCCGATCCTCGGCGGACGGTGGCCACCAGCATTGAGATGTTCCGCAAGGTGCTGGACGAGGCCCTGCCGGGGGACAACGTGGGCGTGTTGCTGCGGGGCGTGGAGCGGGACGAGGTGGAGCGGGGCATGGTGTTGGCCGCTCCCGGCTCCATCAAGCCCCACACCAAGTTCGAGGCCCAGGTCTACGTCCTCACCAAGGAGGAAGGCGGACGCCATACCCCCTTCTTCACGGGCTACAAGCCCCAGTTCTACATCCGCACCACTGATGTCACAGGCACTATCTATCTCCCCGAGGGAGTGGAGATGGTGATGCCTGGGGACAACGTCAACCTGCGGATTGAGCTGATGTACCCCGTGGCCCTGGAAGAGGGGATGCGGTTTGCCATCCGCGAGGGCGGCCGCACGGTGGGGGCTGGCGTCATCACCCGCATCATCGAATGAAGCCGTGGCCAAGAAGAAGGGGGACCGCATAATCATCCACCTGGCCTGCACGGGTTGCCGGCGGCGGAACTATACCACCACCAAGAACCGCCGCAACGACCCTGATCGGCTGGAGCTGCGCAAGTATTGCCCCCAATGCCGCCGCCACCTCCCCCACCGGGAGGTGCGGTGAGGTAGAATGGGCATTAGGGGGAGGAAGGCATGAACAGGGCCCTGCGTCGGCACCCCGTGATAATGGAACCCAAGGCCAAGGGGCGGCCCCCTCGCTTGCCCGCCAAGGCCCCCGTCCGGCCCCGGCGCAAAGGCTTCATGCGCCTGGTGCCCGCCTTGGCGTTGGAGGTGGTCACGGAGCTGAGGAAGGTCACTTGGCCCTCCCGCCGCGATGCCGCTTATCTGGCCATGGTGGTCATCGTCGTCTCCGTGGTGGTGGGAGCTGTCCTGGGTGGCATAGACTACCTCTTCGCGTGGCTCATCGATAAGCTCATCATCCGCTAGCCATGGTGCGGCGCAAGAAGGAAGCCCTAGAGCAAGCGCCACCTGAGGAAAGTCAGCCCAGCGATCTGCTGGAAGGGCTGACGGACGAGGAGATATTCCGGCCCGACCGTCGCTGGTACGTGGTCCACACCTACTCGGGGTATGAGGAGAAGGTGAAGGCCAATCTGGAGCAGCGGATCCGCTCTCTGGATGTGGGCGATCTTATCTTCCACGTCCTCCTCCCTCAGGTAGAGGAGATCGAGATAAGAGAGGGACAGAGGCGGCGGGTGCGGCGCAAGCTCTTCCCGGGATACCTCCTTATTCAGGCCATAGATATGAGCCATCCCCAAATGACACCGGAGCAGAGGGAGAGGGCCAACCGGGCGTGGTACGTTATCCGCAACACGCCGGGGGTGACGGGGTTCGTAGGGTCCCGGGCCCAGCCCGTGCCCCTGGCCGAGGAGGAGCTGCATAACATCGTCCGCCAGATGCGCTCCCAAGAGCCGCGGGTGCGCGTCAGTTACCAGCCTGGGGAGTCGGTGCGCATCACCGAGGGCCCCTTTCAGGACTTCATCGGCACCGTGGAGGAGATCAACCTGGAGAAGGGGAAGGTGCGGGTGCTGGTCTCCTTCTTCGGGCGGGACACGCCCGTGGAGCTGGACTTCACCCAGGTGGAGCGCCTGTAGCGCGTCGTGCGGAAAAGCACCGCGGCCCCATCCTTGTCCCACATCAACTTCACTCGCATCAAACAACACTGCCATACCCACAATGCTGCCGCGATGGTGGTGGTGAGCGTGGGCTTCCAGCCAGCAGTCATCAGGGATGCTGAACCGGAGGGGGCTGGCCTTCTCACTGCCGATACCCTGTGCCAACTGCTGACATTACATCAGCGGCTTCCGCTGCCGTTGCTGAACCTTGCACACGTCTTCGCAGCCAAAGGGTTGATAAGCTTGGAGCGCTTCTCACAGCTGACAGATGTAGAGGCCCGGCTGCAGCAGTGGTGGCGCAGAGTTAATCTCGTATTGGCCAATCTTGACCACGACTGGCGCAGCCTCCCCGAGATTAAAGGTATGCTCGAAGTGATCTGCCAACAGCAGCGAACAACGCCGTATAGCACGGAGGAGCTTGCAGGAATCCTCCGCTGGCTCTCTTCTTGGCCTGTGCAGGCTATAGAGGAGTGTAACGACGAATATCGGGCCCTATATACGCCTCACGATGCGTGGCAGCGCGTTATCGCCCTATTTCGCATCGCTGGGGAAGCGGTTCCTGAGCCTCAGGGGCTTGCCCATTAGAGTCTTCGCGTATAAGGTGCTGTTTGGTCGAGGTGTGAGGTCATGGCCAAGAAGGTGCGGGCGGTAGTCAAGCTGCAGCTGGAGGCGGGCAAGGCCACCCCAGCCCCGCCGGTAGGGCCCGCTTTGGGCCAGCACGGCGTCAACATCATGGCCTTCGTCAAGGAATACAATGAGCGCACTGCCTCCATGGCTGGCAGCATCGTCCCCGTGGAGGTCACCATATACGATGACCGCTCCTTCACCATGGTCCTCAAGACCCCTCCCGTGTCCGACCTCATCAAAAAGGAGCTGGGCCTGGAAAGGGGCTCCCCTAACCCCAAACGGGAGAAGATGGGCAAGCTTACCCGTGAGCAAGTGCGGCGCATAGCGGAGATAAAGATGAAAGACCTCAACACCGATGATCTGGAGGCGGCCATGCGCATGGTGGAGGGCACCGCCCGCTCCATGGGCGTGACCATCGAAGGCTAGGGGGGTGAGGGGATGGGCAAGAGGGGCAAGAAGTACCTGGAGGCCAGAGCCAAGGTGGACCGCACCCGCACCTATACCCCGCAGGAGGCCATCGAACTCCTGAAGCAGATCTCTTATGCCCGGTTCGACGAGACGGTAGAGCTGCATGTGCGCACCAACCTCGACCCCCGTCACGCCGATCAGCAGCTGCGAGGCACCGTGGTCCTCCCCCATGGCCTGGGCAAGGCTGTGCGGGTGCTGGTCTTCGCCGAGGGGGAGGCGGCGCGCATCGCCCAGGAGGCAGGAGCCGATTACGTGGGCAGCGATGACCTCATCAAGAGGATCGAGGAGGGGTGGCTGGACTTCGATGTGGCCTTGGCCACCCGCGAGGTGATGAGCAAGGTGAGCCGCCTGGGGCGTATCTTGGGCCCTCGGGGCCTCATGCCCAACCCCAGGGCGGGCACGGTGGTGGACGCAGCAGACCTGGCCCGTACTATCGCTGCTGCGAAGCAGGGGCGGGTGGAGTTCCGCTTGGACCGCACGGCCCTTGTCCATGCCCCCATTGGCAAGCTGAGCTTCCCCACCCAGGCCCTTCTGGAGAACTTGGCGGCCCTGGTGGATGCTATCCTCAAGGCGCGCCCGCCGGGGGCCAAGGGGCAGTTCATCAGGGCTATGACCCTGGCGAGCACCATGAGCCCAGGAGTTAAGCTGGACCTGCAGGCCACCCTTTCCCTTCCTCAGCTGGTGACCGTATAATTGGAGATTGAGCCGAAGACAGCGGGTGCTCCAGGAGCATAATCTCCGCTGGTGGCGGGGGCCCGCCGAGGCGTATGGTGAAGGTCGCCTTCCTATATGGCCCTGGCGCCCCGTGCCGGTGAGTGGGGCGCCCTCTTTTTTGGGAGGCAAATATGCCTAGGCCGGAGAAGGTACACCAGGTGGCAGAGCTACGGGAGAAGTTGGCCCGGGCCACCCTGGCTGTGAGCACGACCTTCAGCGGCGTCACCGTGGCTGAGATCAATGCCCTGCGCCGCCGTATGCGTAAGTCTGGGCTGGAATACCGGGTGGTCAAGAACACCCTGCTGCGTCTGGCTGCCCAGGAGGCCGGGCGCCCCCACCTTATGCAGGTGGTGGCCGGGCCTACCGCCATCATCTTCGCCTATCACCCGGACCCTGTAGAAGCGGCCAAGGCCTTGGACGAGTGCCTGAAGGGGGCCCCCGGTGGCCTAGTGGTACGGGGCGCCATCATGGATGGCACCCTCCTCAGTCCTGAGGACCTCACTGAACTGGTCAAGCTGCCGCCGCGGCCCCAGCTCCTGGCTGAGCTGCTGGGTCACTTCCAAGGCCCCATGGCTACCTTGTTAGCCCTCTTGGATTCCCCCTTCCAGGAGCTTCTGGGGCTATTGGAATCCCTAGCGGGGGAGCTGGTGAACCTAGTGGAGGCCCGCATACGCCAGTTGGAGGAAGAAACGGCATCTTAAAGGAGGTGGAGGCATGACCGCTACTGGCTCGGAGCGCGTAGACCAAGTCCTGGAGCTCATCAAGCAGATGAACCTGCTGGAGCTGCGGGACCTGAGCAAGCGCCTGCAGGAGGAGTTCGGCATCACCCCTGCGGCGCCTGTGGCCGTGGCAGCCCCCGTGGGGGTGGCGGCCGCTCCTGCCGGCCCTGCTCCTGAGGCCGCGCCTGCAGTGGAGGAGAAGACGGAGTGGACGGTGGTCCTAAAGGAGATCGGGGCCAACAAGATCAACGTCATCAAGGCCGTGCGGGAGGTGGTGCCTGGCCTGGGGCTGAAGGAGGCCAAGGACTTGGTGGAGAACGCCCCCACCAACATCAAGGAGGGGGTCTCCAAGGAGGAGGCGGAGGCCATCGCTGCCAAGCTGCGAGAGGCGGGGGCCACCGTAGAGATCAAGTAGCCGGCCTGTGCTGTAAGCACTATACTTTGGGGCGTGGTATGTCACTACTGCGGGCGGCCCGCCCGCGGCCGGTGTTTGCACTGCGGCCGCCCATACTGCCAGGATCACGGGGGGCACGGGCGGCCTCTCTGCCTCTCCTGCCAGGATCCTGGCCAAGGGCTGCCGCCGCGGGCCGTATACAGGGGATCGCTGCTGGCCCTGTTGACGGCCGTGGCTATCGCCCTATGGCTTCTGGTGAGTCCCCCTCCCCTTCCCCGAGGGGAGGGGATGACCACATCCCCTCAGGAGACAGGCCAGGCCATCACAGTGCCGCCCCTCACGCCCATCTCTGAGCCTACCCCAGCACCTCCCCCTTCCCCATCCCCAAGCCCCACCCCGTCCTTCATGGAGTACGAGGTGCAAGAGGGTGATACGCTCGTAGAGATCGCCCGTCGCTTCCTTCCTGAGGGGGCTGAACTCTTGAAGTTCATGGAGCGCATCGCCGAGCTCAATGGACTTCGGGAACCGTATCCTATCACGCCCGGACAAAAGCTCCGAATCCCCCGAGGGCAGTGAGCATGCCTGAATACAGGGTACGCATTAAAGACCTCCCTTCTCAGATGCGACCGCGGGAGCGTCTCCTCCGTCATGGGCCCGAAAGTCTCTCCGACCCTGAGCTGCTAGCCATCATCCTGCGGGTGGGGTCGGAGAAGGAGAGCGCTGTGGCCTTGGCCAGCCGTCTCCTGGCCAAGTTTAAGGGGCTGGGGGGCCTGGCCCGCGCCACCTTCGGTGAGCTGTGTGCCGAACACGGAGTGGGGGTGGCCAAGGCTGCCCAGGTCAAGGCTGCCCTGGAGCTGGGAAAGCGCCTCATGGCCTCCTCCCCCACCGAGAGGCCGGTGGTGAGGTCGCCGCAGGACGTGGCCCGACTCCTGGGCGAGATGGCTCTGCTGGAGCAGGAGCATTTGCGCGTGCTTCTCCTCAACACGCGTAATCACGTCCTGAGAGCCCCCGAGATCTACAAGGGCACCGTCAACTCTGCCTCGGTGCGGGTGGCGGAGGTCTTCCGGGAGGCCGTGCGCGAAGGATGTCCGGCCATCGTGGTGGTGCACAATCATCCATCAGGCGACCCGGAGCCTAGCGCCGAGGATGTGGCTGTCACCCGCCAGCTGGTAATGGCGGGGCAACTGCTGGGCATCGAGGTGCTGGACCACGTGGTGCTGGCCCGTGGAGGTTACGTTAGCTTGAGGGAGAGGGGGCTGGGCTTCGATGGGTGATGGTGCGCGTTGGCGTTATTTGGACATGGGGCCGGCACCGGGGCAGTGGCATATGGCCGTGGACCTGGCCATCCATGCTGCCTGTGCCAAGGGGGATGCTCCTCCTACTTTGCGAGTATACGGGTTCCAGCCCATGTGTCTCAGCCTGGGGCGTCATCAACGGGACGAGACGATGCTCAAGAGGTGCGAGGAGTTGGGGCTGCCCTGGGTCCGCCGTCCCACTGGCGGCGGTGCTGTCCTCCACGCCGGGGACGTGTGTTATTCGGTGGTGGCCCCTGTGGGGGACCCAACGGTGGGCGGTCCGCTGCGCCGCTCCTACTGTCAAGTGGCCGTGGCCTTAGTCCGTGCCCTGCGGCTCTTAGGCTTGGAATCGGCCCAGGTGTGCGAAGGTGCTGCGCATCCCCCTAGGGGAGGCCCCTGCTTCGCCTCCCCAGCACCTCTAGAGGTGATGGCCTTTGGCGTTAAGCTGGTAGGCAATGCTCAGTGGCGCCGAGGGGGGACCATACTGATACAAGGCTCCCTGCGAACGCATGCCCATGCGGCACTGGAAAGGGTGCTCTTTGGCCTTCCTCTAGGGCCCACCATGTCCGAGCTTCTGGGGAGGGAATTGCGCTACGAGGAGGTAGTTGAGGCCTTGCGGGATGGGTTCGCGCAGGCATTGGGCCTGCGGGTGGAGCCCCAGCCCATTACACTTCTGGAAGAGGAGTTAGCCGGCGCTTTCCTTCTCCAGGCCCAGGAAGACACGAGCCTCGGCCTCTAACACCCTGTAGACCTCCCAGATGGGGAGGCCCCTTTCCTGGGCGATCCTCCGGCAGTCCTCGAATTCTGGCGAGACCAATGGGGGGCTTGCGGGCCCGTGCCGCACCTTGACCCTGGCTGGGCCTAGGCTGCTCTGAATCATCACTTCTTGCCGCGGCGCCTCCCATCGGCCCACCGACCACCTTCGCACGCCGAGGGTGGTGGTCTCCCGCAAGAGGAGACCCACCGCCGTCTCCTCTAGCTCCTGGGAGCATAGCACCGAGAGGACAATGCCCGGGCGCCCCTTCTTCATCTGGACGGGCACCGTCCAGACGTCCCGCGCCCCCATAGCCAGAAGGCGCTCCTGCACATAGGCCAGCGTCTCGGGGGTCATATCGTCTAGGTTGGTCTCCAGGAGGACCAAGGAGCCCGCCTCCGTCTCCTCACCCAGCCACAGGCGGAGGACGTTGGGGTGGCCAGGGGGGTCGGCATGGCCTGCGCCATAGCCCACGGCCCTCACCGTCATAGTGGGGGCCTGAAATCTGGCCAGCGTGGCCATCAGGGCTGCCCCCGTGGGGGTAACCATCTCGTAGGCTGGGCCTGAGGGGAGGAAGGTTACGGGGGCGCCGGCCTGCGCCAGCACGGCAGCGGTAGCGGGGGCGAGGAGGGCCTGGCCGCCCACTGTAGGCGCAGGCAGAGGAGAACAGTACACGGCCTCCACTCCCAGGAGGCGCAGCCCCGCTATCGTGCCCACCACGTCTACGAGGGCGTCCACCTCCCCCACCTGATGCAGGCGCACCTCCTCCACTGGCAGCCCGTGGGCCTGGGCCTCCGCCTCTGCTAGCAACCGGAAGGCCCGCCCTGCCTTCTCTTTGTCCTCCGTCGGCAGGGAGGAGGCCTCCAGGAGTTGCAGGACATCGGAAAGGAGCCTAGGTTCTTGGGGAGCGTCTACCTCCACCGTCACCTTAGTGGCGTGAAACCCAGCCCTTTGCACCCGTTGGGCCGATATCTGAAAGCCGGCAATAGATAGGCGGGCGAGCTCGGCCTTCAAGGCTTCTAGGGGGAGGCCGGCATCCAATAAGGAGGCCAGGAGCATATCGCCTGCCACGCCACCGATGCATTCCCAGTAGGCCGCCTTCTTGGTCATCGCTCCCAGGCGTCCCACACCATACGGTTGATAAGCCCTGCTAGGTAGCCTGCCCCGAAGCCATTGTCCACGTTGACCACCGCCAACCCGGGGGCGCAGGCGTTGAGCATGGTGAGGAGGGCGGCGAGGCCTCCCAGACTGGTCCCGTACCCGGCGGATGTGGGCACGGCCACCACAGGCGCCGCAACGAGGCCGGCCACTACTCCGGGCAGCGCTCCCTCCATGCCTGCCACGGCCACCACCACGTGGGCCTGCCGCAGCTGTTCCAGGTGCCCCAGGAGGCGGTGCAGGCCAGCAATCCCCACGTCGTAGATGCAGGCCACCTCGCTACCCAGCATCTCTGCTGTCACCCGCGCCTCCTCGGCTACGGGCATATCGGCGGTGCCGGCACAGACGACGGTCACGCCCGGGCGGAGGCGTTGCCCCCGCCGCCCCACGGTTATAGCTCGAGCAACGGGGTGGTACTCCGCCTCAGGCACCTCTGCCCGAACTGCCTCGTAGTGCTGCCGCTGGGCACGGGTCACCAGGGCCCGGCCGCTGGCGGCCACGATGCGGGAGACCACCTGGGCCACCTGCTGGGGTGTCTTGTCCTGGGCCAGCACCACCTCCGGAAACCCCTTGATGAGGGCTCGGTGGTGGTCCACCGTGGCGAACCCCAAGGACTCGAAGGGCAGGTGTCGCAACCTCTCCAAGGCCTCTTGGGGGGTCATGTGCCCCTTGTGGACCTCCTCCAGTAGGCGCAAAAGGGCCTCCTCTCGCATAGGCATGCCCATTGTAGAGCCGAGGGCCGTTGCCGTAAATGATAGGTTCCCCCATAATGTCGCCTGATGCCCCGCTATCTGCTGCTGAAGGTGGCCGCTGCGGCCTTATGCGCGTTCGCGGTTACGGCCATCCTCGCCTCTAGCCATCCTTACTTTCCAGGTGACCTCTGGGTCTCCCATCGCCTCCAGGAACTGGACGCTGCCCCCTTCCAGCGGGCTATCGCGGTGGCCAGCGCTGCCGTGGAGTGGCCCTGGGCCGCCATCCTCATGGTGGGTGTGCTAGGCGTGTTAGCCGGGCGCGGGCGATGGCCGGAGGCCTTGTTGTTTCTGGCTGCACAGGCTCTTCGCCCCCTCAACGTCCTCCTCAAGGAGGTGGTGGGCCGGCCCCGCCCCTCTCCCCTGTTGGTGCAGGTGCGGGAGTTCCCCGATTCGCCCTCCTTTCCTAGCGGGCATATGGTGAGCGCCATGGTGTTATTTGGTCTTCTCTTCATGTGGGCGCCCGCCTTGGGCCTACCGCGCCCGCTGCGATGGCTTGTGCGGGCCTGTTGTCTGTATGCAGTGGCCTTCACGGCCATGGAGCGCATATATTCGGGCGCCCACTGGTTCAGCGATGTGTATGGCGCTTTTCTCCTCGCCATCCCCTGGCTCAGCTTCCTCCTGGCCCTTCGCACCCGTATGCGTGGCGGGGCTTCCTAAGCCCTGCTCATGCGTGATAGACTCGCCACAGGCTGCTGTGAATTGGCTGGATGTTGCCATCATCCTCGTGATCGTCTGGTTCGGTGTCAACGGTTACCGGGCCGGCATCATCCGGGAGGCGGTCACCGCTTTGTCTGTGGTGGCTGGCGCTGTCTTCGCCGGCCATTACTATGACGATCTAGCCCGGGACGTTCTCTCCTTCGTCGGGGGGTCAGCCGCTGCCAGGGTGGTATCTTTCCTGGTGCTCTTTGGCTCGGTGGTCCTCTTGGGGCAGCTGATGGCCTTCTTGTTGCGGGGGCTGGCCTCCCTGCTCCTCTTGGGCTGGGCCGATCGCCTCCTAGGGATGGCCCTGGGGTTCTTTAAGGCCTTTCTTCTCGTGGAAGTGTTGTTGGTGCTGGTCATCACTTACCCTCAGTTGGGTCTCGACAGGGCCGTGCATAATTCCCTCTTAGGCCCTCAGCTCATGAAGGCGGCTGGCCTGGCTATCCATCTCCTCCCATGGGAGTTTGACGCATCTGTGGATGCCTTCGCAAAGAGCCCCCTCTGCCATTGACCTGGTGATGGCAGGAGGTCACGGGTCTTACCTGCCGGCAGGGCGGTGCGCTGCTGTTCCTTGGTGCTGGATGGTCAGGGATCCCGAAGTGACGGGGAGGGGCGAAGCGTGGCCTTTGACATGTGGCCCAAGGGCTGATAACTTCGCCTAAGGAGGCCGAGGTGAGAGGGCCATGGCAGTAGAGCTGAGCATGGAGAAGCTCGTCTCCCTATGCAAGAGGCGGGGGTTCGTCTTCCAGGGGAGCGAGATCTACGGCGGGGTAGGGGGCTTCTGGGACTATGGCCCCTTGGGGGTGGAGCTGAAGAACAACATCAAGCGCGCCTGGTGGAAGGCTGTGGTGCAAGAGCGTCCAGACGTAGTGGGCTTGGACGCCGCCATCATTATGAACCCCAAGGTGTGGGTGGCTAGTGGCCACGTGGAGACCTTCGCCGACCCCATGGTGGACTGCAAGCAGTGTAAGCGTCGCTTCCGCGCCGATGAGCTGCTGGCCGGGCATGAGGCGGAGAGCGCCCATGGGCACCAGGTAGTGGCCGAGGAGCTGCGATGCCCCGAGTGCGGCGGCGAAATGACCACCCCCCGCATGTTTAACCTCATGTTCCGCACCTACGTAGGGCCGGTGGACGTGGAGGCCGAGTTCACCAAGGCCCTGGTGGAGGTGAGTGGCCACAGCTGGGGAGAGGCCCAGGAGCGCATCCGTCGCCTGAAGGAGGAGCTGGACAGGGCCACCGTCTATCTGCGCCCTGAAACGGCCCAGGGCATCTTCGTCAACTTCGAAAACGTGCTGGTGGCCACCCGCAAGAAGCTCCCCTTCGGCATCGCCCAGATCGGCAAGGCCTTCCGCAACGAGGTGACCCCTGGCAATTTCATCTTCCGCGACCGCGAGTTCGAGCAGATGGAGATCGAGTACTTCGTGCGGCCGGAGGAGGACGAGAAGTGGCACCAGCACTGGGTGGAGGAGCGCTACCGCTGGTACCTGCGTTACGGCCTGCGGCAGGAGCATCTGCGGGTGCGTCGTCTCCCCCCGGAGGAGCTGGCCCATTACGCCAAGGACACCTATGAGATCGAGTTCCTCTTCCCCATGGGGTGGGCGGAGCTGGAGGGCATCGCCAACCGCACCGACTTCGACCTACGCCGTCATGCCCAGCACTCCGGCAGACAGCTGACCTATTTCGATGATGTCACCGGTCAGCACATCGTCCCCTATGTCATCGAGCCCTCAGCGGGGGTCGATCGCTGCTTCCTGGCCTTCATGATGGACGCCTATCACGAGGAGGAGGTGCGCGGGGAGACGCGGGCGGTTTTGCGCCTCCATCCTGCCCTGGCTCCCATCAAGGTGGCCGTCCTTCCTCTTTCCCGCCACGAGGACTTGGTGCCGGTGGCCCAACGAGTGTGGGATATGCTGCGCCCTCATTTCATGACCCAGTATGACGATGCCCAAAGCATCGGCCGCCGCTATCGCCGCCAGGACGAGATCGGCACCCCCTTCTGCGTGACCATCGATTTCGAGACCTTGCAAGACCAGGCGGTGACCATCCGCGACCGGGATACGATGGCCCAGGTGCGGGTGCCCATCGCCAATTTGGTCCAGGCCCTAAAGGAGCGGCTGGGGCACGACCCATGAACCAGGTGTTGGCCTCCTACACCCGCCCCGATGGCCGCCGCTTGGAGGCCGTCCTGGGCGATATCACCCTGGAGGCGGTGGATGTCATAGTCAATGCCGCCAACGAACGCTTGGCTCACGGGGGAGGGGTGGCGGGGGCCATCGTCCGCCGTGGCGGCCGGACGATTCAGGAGGAGAGCGACCGTTGGGTCCGCGAGCGTGGGCCCGTGCCGACGGGGGAGGCGGCCATCACAGGCGCCGGCAGGCTGCCCGCTCGTTACGTGGTGCACGCTGTGGGCCCCCGTTGGGGCATGGGTGATGAGGAGCGCCTCCTCTATCGGGCGGTGCAGAGCGCTCTTTCCCGGGCTGAGGAGGTGACAGCCCAGAGCATATCCCTGCCGGCTATCTCCACTGGAATCTTCGGCTTCCCCAAAGAGCTGGGGGTGGGCATCATCCTGCAGGCCGTGCAGGATTATTTAGACTCCCATCCCCAATCGCCCCTGCGGCTGGTGCGCTTCTGCAATATCGACGAGGCGACAGCCCGCCTGTTCGCCCAGGCCCTGCAGGCCCTGGTCTAGGCCGGGGGCTTCAGCTCGTTGATGCGAGCCCTGACCGCCTCAGGGTCCTTGTACCACATAGCGTCCAGCTGGATGTATTCCTTCCACTGGTCCGGCACGTCCTCCTCGGCGAAGATGGCCGTTACCGGGCACACCGGCTCGCACGCCCCACAATCGATGCACTCATCAGGGTCGATGTACAGCTTCCGATCCTTCCCCTCCTCATAATGGATGCAGTCGACGGGACATACCTCCACACACGACTTGTCCATCACATCGATGCACGGCTCGCATATCACGTAGGCCATCCCATACCCTCCTTGTGAAACTTTATTCTGCTTAAATTTCCCAAGCCTCCTCCCTCTTCGAATGTTAGCGGGTGGTGGGGGCGAGGTCAAGATGTAAGTAAGCGCAGGGTGGATAGGGCGGCCAGGGCAGCCACGAGGCCTTGGGAGGCCAAGCACCAGGGGCAGAGGGCGTGGATCACGGCCACCTCCAGATAGGTGAGGTAGCAGGAGTAGGTGAGGGCGCCCAGGGAGAGGGCCATGAGGGCACCTATGGCCCAGGGCTGCCGGCTGAGGGCCAGGAGGGCCATGGCCCCGTAGCCCAGGACTCCCACCAAGGCCACGGGCACGGGGCCTATGTGGGCGTATGGGCTGGTAGCCACCGTATGGCACCCTCCTACCCCGGTGCAGAAGGGGGAGGTAGGCTCGTAATACAGCCACATGAGCAAAGAGGCCACGCCCATACCTGCTAACGCCAGGAGGGCCATGGCGGGCCGTAAGAGCTCACTGAGAGCCCTTGGCCTTGTCCAGGGCTTGCTCGATGGTCTGGCGGAAGACATCATAGGGCTGTGCGCCGCGGATGACGATGTCCCCGATGAAGAAGGTGGGGGTCCCCCGCACCCCTAAGGCCTTGCCCTCCTCCGTCTGGGAGATGACCTTCTGGCGGTACTTACGGGAGTCTAGGCAAGAGGTGAAGGACCCCACGTCTAGCCCCACCTCCTGGGCGAAGGCGATGAGGTTCTGGCGGGAGAAGGCGCCACTGTTCTCCGCCCCTTGCCGCTGGAAGAGGATGTTGTGGTAGGGCCAGAACTTCCCCTGCTCGTTAGCGCACTCGGCGGCCTCGGCGGCGGCCTGGGACTCAGGGCCGAGAAAGGCGTAGTGCCTGTATTCCAGCCTGGCCTTCCCCGTCTTGATGTAGTCCTCAAGGATGAGGCGCTCCGTCTCTAGGGCAAACCGGCGGCAGAAGGGGCACTGGAAGTCGGAGTACTCGATGATGAGGACAGGGGCGTTGGGGTCGCCCAGCACGTTTCCCTGGGCGGGGACACCAGTGGCCTGGGGCGGGCGCTCCCCTCCCTGGCCGCCACGGGTCATAAAGATGAGGACGACGGCCGCCAGGGCCGCCGCCAGCACTGCTATTATGGCCACGTAGCCCTTACGCACGGCGATGTTCCTCAACGCCCATCACCTTCTTGCCCATTGTACTGAGGGCGGAGGCTGGGGACAAGCTCCATCTATCCCTAGGGCCCCGGGCCACAGCCAGAGAGGCTTCTTCAATCCCAGCTCGGTGCGATTGGCGCCTGGTTGCCGTACTGCCCTCTTGCCCTACTGCCCTAATGCCTGATTGCCTTACACGCGTTCGTCCCTATTGGGGGAGCAGCCGCGCCAAGAGGGCCCTCAGCTCCTGCCAGGTCACGGGTTTCCCCAAGGCGGCGTCCGCCTCTTGGGGCTTGACCTCTTGACCCCATCCCGTTAGGACGGCGAGGGGCGTCGTCGGCGAAATCTCTTTCAGCCGCCGTACGACCTCGCTCCCCGGCATCCCCGACATCCCCAGGTCCGTCAGGACCAGGTCGTACGGCTCGCCAGCCTGCAGGGCCGCCTCAAAGAGGGCCAAGCCCTCCACACCCCCGCTAGCGACCGTGACCTGGTGGCCCATTTCCTGCAACATCATCCCCAAGACCTGCCGGACCCGGGGATCGTCGTCGATCAGCAGGACCCGCCGGGACGCCATCGGCACCTCGCGTGCCTCGATTTTGGTCTTCCGCTCGACCCTCCGGATGGGGAAGATCAGACGGGCTGTCGTTCCCTGCCCCGGCTCGCTCTCCAGCTCGAGGTCCCCATCGTGGCGCCGCATCGTCCCATAGACCATGGCCAATCCAAGACCGCTTCCTTGCGCCCCCTGGGTCGTGAAAAACGGCTCGATGGCTCGGCGCCGGACTTCTTCGTCCATCCCAATGCCGGTGTCCATGACCTCGACGATGGCCCGCTCGCCCGCCTGCCGGGTCCGCAGGACGATACGGCCCCACGGCTCGCCCTTGGCGATGACGGCGTCCACGGCGTTAAAGACCAGGTTCATCAGAGCCTCCCGGACCTCAGCCCCGATGGCCGCCGTCGGCGGCAGGTCTTTGTCCAGGTCCGTCGTCACCTCGATGGTCACGCCCTCCCGCTGGGCCATGTCATACCACCGAGGTCGGGTCAGTTCGACGACCTGCTGCACGGCCGCGTTCAGGTCGACCATCTCCAAGGCCTCTTCCGATATCCGAGGCCGATAGAAAGCCCGCAGACGCTCGACGATGCGGGCGATGTCGGTGGCCGCCTCCGACAGCCACTGGGCCCGCTCCCGGACCCGCTTGTCCCTGTGTTGCTTCAACAGCTCAGCAAACCCCACGATGGGCATTAAGGCATTGTTGATGTCGTGGACGATACCGCTGGCCATCTGAGTTAGGGCCCGGAGGCGCTCCTGCTGGAGCAGGGCCTCCTGAGCCTGCTTGAGGCCTTGGTAGGCCTGCTCCAGGTTCGCAAACAGCTGGGCGTTCCGAAAGGCCACGGCCAGATGGTCGGCCAGAGCCATCAGAAAGGCCTCGTCGGCCTCCGTAAAGGCCCGAGGCGCCGGTCGGCCCACGTGCAGGACGCCTAACAGGTCCCCCTCGGAGACGATGGGCACGAGCAGGGCCGACCGTAGGCCGGCCTTGTTCACGAGGCGTTCGAAGTAGGCCCCCGCCATCTCCATCAGGTCGTCCAGCCGTACCGGTCGACCCTGCCTCAGGGTCCCCAGCCACCGGAAGCGGTCGGCCTCGACGCCCTTCCCGACGTCCACGCCCGTCACGTCCGCCACGGACCGGGCGGCCTCGTTGTACCCCTCCATGACCAGGGCGTTGGTGGCCTCGTCGTAGCTGAATACGGCCAGAGCCGTCGCCGGCAAGACCCGCTCCAACTCCGCCAGGGCGACCCGGACGATGTCCGATCGCTTGAGCCGCTGGTTGACGGCCCGGACGATCCGGTGGAGGGCCTCCAGCTGGTCGACCCGCCGACGGACCTCCGCCAACAGGCGGACGATTTCGAGGCTGGCCCCGACGTAACCCGCAAAGTTGTCGATCATCTCCCGCTGGAGGGCCGGAAAGGCTTCGGGTTCGTCCGCCATCAGGACGATGACGCCAAACAGTCGGTCGCCGAACCCGACGGGGACCAGGTAGACCGACCGAAAGGGACGGTCGGCGTCGTAGGCAAAGCCGTTCCATCGGGGTTCCCGGGATGCGTCGGGCACATACACCGGGCGCCGTTCGGCGGCGACCTGACCGATGAGCCCCTCCCCCAGCCGGACAGTACTCGCCGGCTCGGCCATCACGGCCGCCAGCCGGTCGGCGGTAAAGCCCACGCACGCCCGCAGGCGCAGGACGCCGGCCGATTCGTCGTACTCGTAAAAATCCGCATGCCGGACCCCCAGGACGGCCTGAAGCTCCTGCAGGACCCGTTCAGGGACCGTCTCCGGCGCCAACAGCGCGATGCGAATCTGGGCCGCCAACGTCTGCTCCGCTGAGCGCAAACGTTGCCTCGCCTCATAGAACAGGCGGGCATTGGCGATGGCGATGGCCGCCTGGCCGGCCAGGGTCCGGAAGAATTGGACGTCCTCGTCGTCGAAGACGCGAGGCGTCGTCGTGAACATGTGGAGGACGCCGATGGTCTCCCCCTGCACGACCAGGGGTACGCCCAGATAGGAGAAGAGCCCACTATCCTGAAGGACTTCCCGGTGCGTCTGGAGGCGGGGGTCCTGATGGATGTCGTAGATGACGACCGGCTCTTGTCGCTCAACGAACCAGTGGAGCAGGCCCTCGGCCACCTCGAAGGCGGGCTCCTCGACGACCCGCCCGTTGGGAAGCCGCATGAGGAAGACCTGGAAACGGCTTTGGGTCTCGTCCAGGAGACTCACGGCCACGGCGTCGGCCCCCATCTCGGCCGGGACCCCCTCCAGGACGGCCTCCAGGACCTCTCGCAGATTCAGCTTCTGAATGATGGCCTGGTCGATGCGCCGCAGGACCGTCAGCCGCCGGAGCCGCTCCTCGGCCGACCGCCGGAGCTGGGCGTGCCAGATGGCCAGGGCTATCTGCCGACCCATGGGCGCATAAAACGAGATGTCCTCCTCGGGGAGGGCCTCATACCGGCGGCTTCCCAGGACGAGGACGCCCAGCCATTCGCCGGTCGGGAGCGTGAGGGGTATGGACGCCAGCGCCTGAATCCCCTCCCGCTTGGCGAACTCAGCGATACGGCCCGTCTCACTCAGCCGTTCGTGGACGACCTGGGCTTCCCTCATCCAGTCGGGCGCTTCGGCGAGCCGAAAGGCCTGCACGTGGGCCCGGAACTCGTCGGACATCCCCCGCCATGCCCGTAGGACGAGCCTGTGGCCCTCGACGAGCCAAAGGCCTCCGATTTCGACCTCGCAGGCCTCCAGGGCGGCGTCCAGGACTCGGTTCAACCGCTCGTCCAGGTCGGCCGCCTCGAGGATGGCCGAGAGCATCCGATTTTGGGCCGTCAGGTGGCGTTCGTGCCGTTGGGGGCTCTGTTGTGCCTGGATTCGCTCGGTAACGTCCTCCCCGACGGACACGAAGTGAGTGATACGGCCCTCGGCGTCGAACACCGGGGCGATCGTCCGCTCATCGTAGTATAGCGTCCCGTCCTTCCGCCGGTTGACGAAGATCCCCCGCCAGACGCGACCCGCCAGGATGTGGGACCAGAAGCGCTCGTAAAATTCCCGGGGATGGTGGCCCGACTGGAGGATACGGGGATTCTGGCCGACGGCCTCCTCGGCCGTGTAGCCCGTGATTGCCGTAAAGGCCGGGTTCACCCACAGGATGGTCCCATTCACGTCTGTGATGAAGATGGATTCGCCGGCATGCTCCAGGGCCGTCTTCAGGAGTTCCAGCTGTGCCAAGTGCGTCTGCGCCTGGGCCTCCGCCTGGGCCTGCTCCGAAAGGCGTCGCGATGGGGCGCGTTCTGACTTTTTTCGTCTTCCGTCGGTACGGCGTCGGGTCGTGTAAGGAATTATGTGTAGGAGTCTGTGTTTAATGGGGGGGCACGACC